>NZ_VPCG01000006.1:0-139137 GCF_013418355.1 Acinetobacter sp. YH12151
GAAAATGTATATCGTTGGCAGAAGAAATTATTTAGACCAGTTATCAAAAACTTCATTGATGACTTTATTCTCGATAAAAATCATCTGCTACCACAGAGAATCTATAAATAATAGTGCGTAAGTCCTAGATTGTTAAACATTTATTGGAATTATACCAGTTTAGGTAAAGGGGATTTTATGCGTCTTGCATGGTTTTTGGTTGCAGTTTTTGCGGGTAGTGCAGTTCAGACTCAGGCTGCTGTAGGATATTCCAAGGAATATTCGCAGTGTATGAACTTTAGTTATGGTAATACCGCTAAAGCAGAGAAATGCCTAAAGAAAGAGCTGAAACTACACAACAAACGTCTGAAGAAAAGCTATAAAAATTATCTAAAGCTGAATCCGAATCAGACCGCGGCCATCCGCAGTCAGCATGTGCTTTGGGAACGTAAACTGTCGCAGCAATGTAATTTAAGAGTGTCTGGAAAATATGCCAAACAGCAACAAGGTCAATGTATGCTGGCCTTGATTATGGATCAGGCAAATCTTTATCAATCCCGCTCCTATGCACCAGGTTCACGATAAATCACCACATGAGGCATAGTTTGAATTGTCTGAACTTGCTCTGAAAAAACTAGAATGACAGGTTGAGGATTGGGTAAAAAAAACACGAATTTTATCATTTTTATGAGCCTAGAGAATTCGTGTTTTTCATACTTTTAGCATTATAAAAGCAGGCAAAACAAGGTATCATAAGGCGTTTAAAAAAATGACCTTGGAGACGCCCTACGTGGATCGACCGACTATTAGCCCTGAACATATTCAGGAAGCCGCTGAAAACCTAAGCACAATTCGTGATTTTATCCGCTTTGGTGTGACAGCATTACGTCAATATGATGCGCACTTAGGCCAAGGTACAGAAGATTATTTTGCTGAAAGTTCAGCATTGGTATTACAAAGTATGTCATTGGAATGGAAAGCGGATGCTGAAATTCTCGAGGCAAAATTACTCCCAAGTGAAAAAGCTGAATTTTTAGGATTGTTGGAGCGCCGTATCAATGAGCGTATGCCAACTTCATATTTATTGAATTTAGCCTACTTTGACGATAAACCTTATTACGTGGATGAGCGTGTACTGATTCCACGTTCACCGATTGCTGAACTGATTCAAAATCGTTTTGCACCTTACTGTCTGGATGAAAATTATCAGGCTCGTGAAGGGGTAAACAATCTACCTGAAAATCCAGATCCAAAAATGCCTCGCCGTATTTTAGATATGTGTACAGGTTCAGGTTGTATCGCGATTGCTCTGGCTTATGCTTTTCCGGAAGCCGAAGTCGATGCCACTGATTTATCTAAGGATGCTTTAGAAGTAGCACAAATTAACTGTGAACATCATAACCAACAGTTTAATGTGGCCTTGCTTGAGTCTGACCTGTTTGAAAAAATTCCTGCTGAAAATCAATATGATTTAATCGTATCGAACCCACCATATGTGGATGCAGAAGATATGGCTGATCTTCCCGATGAGTTCCATCACGAACCTGAAATGGCATTGGCTGCGGGTCAGGATGGTTTGGACCTTGTACGTAAAATGTTGGCACAAGCTGCAGATTACCTGACTGAAGACGGTCTTATTGTCATTGAAGTCGGTAACTCGGAATGGGCGATGAAACAGAACTTCAATTCAGTCGATTTCTACTGGTTACAATTCCAGAAAGGTGGTTCAGGTATCTTTGCACTCACTGCACAGCAATGCCGTACTTACCGCGATTTATTCATTCAGTCTATTCAAGCATAAGGAGTCGTGTGACATGGCAGGTAATAGTATAGGGCAACTGTTCCGTGTGACGACTTGTGGTGAATCTCACGGTGTGGGCCTGATGGCCATCGTTGATGGGGTTCCACCGGGTATTGAGCTGTGTGAAGCCGATTTGCAAAAAGATTTGGACCGTCGTAAGCCGGGTACATCGAAATTTGCCACCCAGCGTAAAGAGCCGGATGAAGTAGAAATTATTTCTGGTGTGTTTGAGGGTAAAACCACTGGAACATCGATCGGGCTCTTGATTCGTAATACGGATCAGAAATCGAAAGATTATGGCAATATCGCGCAAACTTTCCGTCCGGGTCATGCAGACTATACCTATACCCAGAAGTACGGTTTCCGTGATTATCGTGGTGGTGGCCGCTCAAGCGCGCGTGAAACAGTGATGCGTGTGGCAGCGGGTGCCATTGCCAAGAAATTCCTGTTAGAGAAATTTGGCATTGAAATTCGTGGCCATGTCACACAAATTGGTACTGAAAAAGCAGAAAAACTGGACTGGAATGAAGTGCCAAATAATCCATTCTTCTGTGGTGATGCTGATGCCGTGCCACGTTTTGAAGCGCTCGTGACTTCACTACGTGAACAAGGCACCAGCTGCGGTGCAAAACTTGAAATTATTGCGTCTAAAGTACCTGTGGGTTGGGGTGAACCGGTCTTCGATCGTTTAGATGCAGATATTGCGCATGCCATGATGTCGATTAACGCGGTCAAAGGCGTTGAAATTGGTGATGGTTTTGGCGTCGCTGAGCAATTTGGTCATGAAACACGTGATGAGTTAACAACAGACGGTTTTCTGGCAAACCATGCCGGTGGTATTTTAGGCGGTATTTCTAGCGGTCAGGACATTCGTGTCGCGATTGCACTGAAACCAACGGCTTCAATCACTACTCCGGGTAAAACCATTAATATCGATCGTGAAGATACAGACGTGTTGACCAAAGGCCGTCATGATCCTTGTGTGGGCGTGCGTGCGACACCAATTGCAGAAGCGATGCTGGCGATTGTGCTGATGGATCACTTTATGCGTCATCGTGCGCAAAATGCCGATGTAGTTGCGCCTTTTGAGCCGATTGAACCAAAATAATTCGCTTTTCATCTGAAGCGGATACGATTAGAGTCAGACTTCGGTCTGGCTTTTTTTTATATTTATATAATGAAAAATAACAATATTCGCTTGGCAAAAACTACAGATATCCAGAACATTGTTGTATTGATCAACACAGCTTATCGTTCCAATCATGGCTGGACACATGAACATAAGATGGTTGCTGGTCAACGGATCAATCGTGATCAAGTAGTGAGTCTCTTGGTGCAGAGCAACGTTAAGCTTTTTGTATTAGAGAATCATGATCAGATCATTGGCTGTATTGGGCTGACTGAATTCGATGACTCTATGGAAATTGGAAGTTTTGCCATTGATCCAGACCAACAAAACTCAGGTTATGGAAAGCAGTTACTAGATTTTGCTGAGTCTTATATTCTTGAAACGTATCAGAAGAAAGTGATTCGCATGTCAGTATTGAATGTCCGTACAGAATTGATTGCTTATTATCAGCGCCGGGGCTATCAGCTGACTGAAAAGATCGAGGCATATCCACTAGATCAAAATGTCGGAGAGCCTTTGATTCCATTACATTTACTGATTTTAGAAAAAATGATCAGATCAATATAATGAGTTGATGAAAATTCAAGCATTTTACTTCTTAAATTAATTGGTGAAACAGCCATTAAATATGCTAGTTTTTGTGCACCGTCTAAAGGGTGTTGAAAAATAGACGGGAAACAGACCAGGATGGCACATGCTGCAAATTATTTTAACTTCTTTATTTCCTCTTATTGGCTTGATCAGCTTTGGCTATTTGCTTAAGCATGGGCAATGGTTGAGTGAAGACTTTTGGCGCGGTGCAGAAAAGTTAAATTATTATGCACTATTTCCAGTGATGTTATTTTTAAATCTGGCCACTGCCAAGATTCAGATGAATGTGATTCAGGATGTGGTACTGGTGGTATTTAGTATCATGATCGTGGTCAGTATCGTACTGTATATCTTGCGCCATATGTACCAGATATCTTATGCGCGTTTTGGCGTCTATGTTCAGGGCTTGTTGCGCTTCAATACCTATATCGGACTTGCTGCGGTCAGTAGCTTATTTCATCAGCAGGGCATGACCATCTTCGCTGTGATCATGGTGTTGTGTATTCCTTTGGTGAATATCTTATCGGTACTGGCATTTACCCGCAGTCACGATATGCAGCTGAAAAAAATCATTCTGGATTTGTCTAAAAATCCATTAATTTTAGGCTGTATGGTGGGTGGTGTGTTTAATCTTTCCGGTTTGGCACTCTGGGCAGGAGCAGAGCAATTTCTTAAACAGATTGCACTATGCAGTTTGCCACTCGGTCTGATGTGTGTAGGAGCAGCCTTAAAGTTTCAGGGCTTTCAGCGAGATGTATTGCCACTCAGTCTGATGACCTTTGGTCGCCTGTTTGGAATGCCGCTGATTGCATTTTTAGTCTGTAAAATTTTCCAGATTGATACATTCACCACGCAAGTATTGGTATTGTTCTTTGCCTTACCTACCGCCTCAGCGTCTTATGTGTTAACCCGGGTATATGGCGGCGATAGCCAGTTAATGGCGAGCATCATTAGTGTACAAACCGTCGTAGCGGCGGGAAGCTTAATATTGGTACTTTCCTGGATTATTTAAAATTCCTTGATTCTCAAATAGATGATATAAGATCTAAATCCTGAATTTAAACTCTCTATGCTTTGAACCATTAAAATAGCCTAAGCAATAAAGGTTCTATTTAAGCGCCAAAATCAAATCAATCCTAAAATCTTATAAAGTTTAGAATCTGTTGTATCTCGCTGAATAGAGCAAAAGTGAAATCTAAAAATTTGGTAGATGGGCAATATCAGTCAGCAGCAATAACTCAGTTTAATTCGGAACAGTAATTACAAATTGATTCACGTGAACTCACATAAATAAAAACTGTCTTATTGAATAAAATGGTATATAAATTGCTCATGATAATAAAACATTATTGCAGGAGAGAAATGCTTCTGCGTTCGCCGAAGGAGCAAGTTCCCAGGAAACTCTCAGGCAAAAGGACTGTGATAATGGATAAAAACTCTGGAGAGAAGTGTTCAATCACTCACCGAAGGGGAAGGTGCTCGCATTGATGTGCAATGCAGCGACCGAAGCTCTCAGGTACACATGACAGATGGGAAAAGACATCAATATAATCAAGGAGGTGTCTATGTGTCATGTCGTGGTGATTGGGGCGGGTATTACTGGGGTAACCACAGCGTATGAGCTTGCTTTGGCAGGCTATCAGGTGACTGTGATAGATCGACATCTCTATCCGGCCATGGAAACTTCTTTTGCCAATGGCGGCCAGCTTTCAGCCTGTAATGCCGAAGTATGGAACCAGAAAGCTACGGTACTCAAAGGTATCAAATGGATGTCTCAAAAAACTGCACCACTTTTGCTCAATCCTTCTTTTAGTGTGCATAAATATAGTTGGCTCATGGAATTTTTGGGAAATATCAAACATTATGAAGCCAATACCCGAGAGACTGTACGTTTGGCTTTATTGGCCAGAGCACGTTTGTATGAAATTGCCCAAACAGAACAGATTGATTTTGATCTGGAAAAACGCGGCATTTTACATTTTTATCATAACAAGACGGATTACGATGTCGCGATCAAGGTCAATGACCTGTTGTGTAGCGGCGGACTGGAGCGCAATGCCATTTCCAATGCGGAAATCAAGCAGATCGAACCTGCATTAACAGGCGATTACTATGCCGGATTTTACTGCCAGAGCGATGCGACCGGAGATATTCATAAATTCAGTACAGGACTGGCCAAAGCCTGCATGCAAAAAGGCGTGAAATTTGAATTTGGCCAAGATGTCTTTGCCGTCGATCATCAGGCTCAACATATTCGGGTGAAATGCAAACCCAGTACTGAAAATGTACATCATTCTACAGATGACATTCTGGAAATTAATGCAGATGCCATTGTGGTGTGTGCGGGTGTGGGCAGTTATCAATTGGCCGAGATTTTAGAGGAACGAGTCAATGTTTATCCGGTCAAAGGTTATTCAATTACCGTGCAGCTGAATGATGAACAGAGCCAAAACAATGCACCATGGGTCAGCTTGCTCGATGAAAGTGCCAAAATTGTCTTGTCACGTCTGGGTAAGGATCGTTTACGAGTCGCAGGAACCGCCGAGTTTAATGGCTATAACCGGGATATTCGTGCAGACCGGATTCAACCACTGATTGACTGGAGCAATCGTAACTTTGATCTGTGTACCGAGCATGTCGTACCTTGGGCTGGCTTACGCCCGATGATGCCAAATATGATGCCTGTGGTGCGCCGTGGTAAACATGAGCGGGTATTTTATAATACCGGCCATGGTCATCTGGGCTGGACCTTGTCGGCTGCAACGGCTGCACTGATTAGCAAGGAAATTGCTCAATACTATCCTGCTTAAATTGATGGCCCGCATGCGGGCTATTTTTTACATCAAATTTCTCATTTTATATAAGGTTAAGTTTTTAATATTTTTTAAATTGAATCAATCATATAAGCGATAAACCCCAGTAAAACGTTCACAACCTTTTTGCTGAGTGTTGACGGCTAGAATCGCTTTACTATAGTTAAACTCATAGCGGCAGTCATTTTCATTATCCATGATCTGTTCTTTTGCTGCAGGCGTGGTATAGGCTAAAAATGGAACAGTCTGCGTTTCGGCCCGGTTATTGGGATTGCGATAGGCCAGACCTTCAATCTTGATGCGGTCTTTAGTCAGTTGATGAATCTTGATATGCACAGGCTGTTTGGCCATTTGTCCCTGCTCGAACTTAATATAATGCTGAGTTAGGCTTTGATTCAGTGAAATATAGATATTTAAATCATCGAGGCGCCATTCAAACTGCTGTTTAAAACAGTCCAGCGTTTTGCATTGCTGTAACCGATTTGCCCATAACTGTTGGGTGTCTTGCAATAAGCGAACGGGGGCATCAGTAATTAAAAAAGCGGTCAAGTATTGGTCAGCGAGTTTTTCCCGAGCTTCGGACAGCGCTACTGAGCAGACTTTATTCATGGCCGCTGTTTTTTTGCTGTCGTTGTTACAGTCGAGTGGGTTCGCTGAACTACCCGCAGATATCATCCCCAGGCCGAGCATCAGGCCAATTATTTTCAACATATTTATATCAGTTTTCAGTAGCATGATCGCTTATACTTTCACTGTGTTACGCTTGGTCTAACTATAGCGAAATAGAAAGCAAGTGTACAAGATTTCAATGGGCTATTTCTAAAGGATGTATAAGGTGATCGCACAAATTCGTATTGGTCAGGGTCTGGATGTGCACGCATTTGAAGAGGGTGAGTTTGTCACTTTGGCCGGCATTCAAATTCCGCATACGCACGGTCTGAAAGCACATTCGGATGGTGATGTGATTCTGCATGCACTCTGTGATGCATTGTTGGGCGCGTTGGCACTTGGAGATATTGGCCAGCATTTTCCGGATACCGATCCGGATTTTAAAGGTGCGGATAGCCGGGTATTGTTGAAGCAGGTTTATCAGTTAATTCTGGATCGTGGCTATCAGCTGAACAATGCTGATATTACCGTCGCCTGTGAACGTCCAAAACTGGCGAAACACAATCTGGCCATGCGTCAAAGTATCGCAGATGTGCTCAATGTCGATGTCACTCAAATCAGTATTAAAGCCACTACCACTGAGCAGCTCGGTTTTACCGGTCGTCAGGAAGGTATTTTATCTATGGCAACCGTGCTGTTGAGCCATAATAAATAGGCTCAGACAAAATAATTTGGATTAATCAGGGATCGTTCCAGTTCCTGGGTTGCTTTACGGCCTTGCAGCTGTAGGGCAACTGCATGCATGAGACCTGTCCAGGTTTCATTCGGTTCCCAGATTTGATGCAAATGTTCATGCGCCGTAGGAAGATCCACGTCCATATAGTATTGACGATATAAATACATCAGACAGCTGACATGATAGTTTTGTGAACAGTGTACCCAGACCATCTGTTCCTTAATCAGGTGATTGATCAGCTCGAGTACCAGTAAACATTGATTGTCTGAAGGGGTTTCCCATGAAATCGGTAACTGGATATAGTTCAGGCCCAGCTCAAGGCAAATTTTATCTTCATGTGGCAGATATTGGTCGTTATCTGTTAATGCTACATTGATGACCGTAGACACACCGTATTCTTTAATCAGCTGCAGCTGCTCAGTTGTCGGTTGACCGGATGTAAATAAATGGTCATGTATAAACTGAAAATTATCAATCTGGCTTAATGCTGTTTCAATATCATTCATCAGATAAAATTTCCTTGTTCAGAAATGCAAACGCCATCTTGGCGATGGCGTTTGTCAGATCATTTAACGATTAGCTAAAGTATCTTTTAATGCCTCATGCATGTCGAGTAAGACTTTTTCAGTCGTTTCCCAGTCGATACAGCCATCAGTGACTGATTGGCCATACTCCATATCACAAAGGTTCGTAGGAATGTCCTGACGACCGCCTTTAAGATGACTTTCTACCATAATACCAACAATTGACTTGTTTCCATCAAGAATTTGTTCGGAAATATTTTTGAGTACAAGCGGTTGCAGGTACGGGTCTTTGTTTGAGTTGGCATGGCTGGCATCAATCATGATTTTGGTGCTGACTTTGGCCTTGGCTAATGCGGCTTCCGCATCTGCGACCGAGCCGGCATCATAGTTAGGCTTACCATTACCGCCACGCAGTACCACGTGGGCATACGGGTTGCCTGAAGTACGGATCACAGCGACCTGACCTTGATCATTTAGACCGAGGAAGCTGTGACCATGTTTGACCGATTGCATCGCATTGGTTGCCACGGTTAAACCGCCGTCCGTCCCGTTTTTAAAGCCGACTGGTGAAGACAGACCTGAAGACATTTCACGATGCGTCTGGCTTTCAGTCGTACGTGCACCGATGGCTGACCATGAAATCAGGTCTTGATAATACTGCGGTGAGTTCGGATCAAGTGCTTCAGTGGCACATGGTAAACCTATTTCATTCAGTTCAAGTAACAGCTTACGACCGATACGCAGACCTTTTTCGATATTGAACGAGTCGTTCATATCCGGATCGTTGATCAGGCCTTTCCAGCCCACTGTGGTACGTGGTTTTTCAAAATAAACCCGCATCACGATGTATAAGCTGTCTTTAACTTTTTCGCTTAACACTTTTAAGCGTTCAGCATATTCGTGTGCAGCCGCAGGATCATGAATAGAACAGGGGCCGATGACAACGAACAGGCGTTTGTCTTCACCATCCAGGATTTTACGAATCGTTTCACGACCATGCAGTACGGTTTGATAAGCAGTTTCAGTCAAAGGTAATTCTGCTTTAAGCTCAGCAGGGGTTACCAAAGGAATCATGCTGTGGATATTCACGTCATCAATATCTGATGCTGAAATGGGATTTGACTGTTGTGTATTCATTGCCGTCACTGGTTCGATCATACAAAAGGTTGTTTAATAGCCCGAATATAACATGAATGATGCGTCACTTTGTTATAAAAAAGATGAATACTTCTTTGAAAAAAAAGTGATGAATCGCATAGTTAAATTAAACGGACTGGGAATTCTGGCTCATGACGACCATCGCTGTTTCGGCAGGTTGAGCCGGTTTTGATTTTACAGGGTTAAGCATGAAATTCAGGCCGAGCCCAAATAAGGTAATGCCTAAAATTTTGCGAATCAGTTTTTCTGGCATCCGTGAACTGAGCAAAGTACCAACAATAATCGCGGGAATAGAGCCCACCAATAACCACATGAGCAGCATGAAATCGACATTGCCTGATGACATATGCCCCAAGCCTGCAACCAGCGTCAGTAACACGGCATGCACCACGTCTGAGCCAATGATACGAATCATCGGCAGATTCGGGAACATCACCACTAAAGCCATGATGCCAAATGCACCTGCACCGACTGAAGAGAGGGTGACAAAGATGCCCAAGATAACGCCCATAATCATGATAGCGATGCGCTTTTCCTTGGCTTGCAGTTTTACTTTTTCCAGATCCTGCGTCATATCTGGCAGTTCTTGTTTTCGGTATTTGTTGAAAAGATTTTCGATCTGGGTGCGGAACAGAATAGACAAGCCGGTAATGGTCAGCATAAAGCCCAATACCATGGTCAGGACGGCCTTGTAATGTGTCGATTGGCTTAAATAGTTGTCGAGTACCCAATGCGTGGCAAAAGATGCTGGAATACTGCCTACTGCCAGCCAGATCACAATTGGCCAGACAATATTCATTTTTTTGGCATGCACAAAAGAACCGCAGAATTTTGAAATCGCGGCATAGAGCAGATCCGTACCAATTGCAATGTGGGGTTCAATCCGGAATAGGCTGATCAGAATGGGTGTCATCAATGAGCCACCACCGACACCGGTTACTCCAACACAAAAACCTACCAACACACCTGCTAAAATAAACTCAATCGGACCAAACATGCATATATGCCAAAATCAAAAAACGTGGATATCTTATGACTTTTGGATATAAGTCGTTGTCTTGATTATTGATTTACTTATGCATAAAAAAGATAAAGCACTGGGCTTAAAATTAAATGAAGTTTCATGTTCATCCTCGCTATAGAAAATAACGTGAAAGACCGGTCACTTATTTTAAAGGACACTTTGATCTGCCTGAAAATGAAGATGAATCAGGAAAACCACTTCAATAGAAAAAATCATCAGGGAAGATTAAGAGTAGGCTAAGTAATTCTAAAGCATACCTTTCTTAAAATATAAGATGCTCACTGCTTATTCAGGCATAAACCCAGCTTTATGTTAGAATTACGATTAAATACAGTTCAATACGGATCTGAGAGGGAACTCACTTGCTAAATCGAAAACTAAAAATTGGAATCGTGGTCGGTGAGGTCTCTGGAGATACGCTTGGCGCAAAGTTGATTCGCTGTTTTCGTGAGCAAGGGATTGATGCCGAATTTGAAGGCATCGGTGGTCCACAAATGATCGCAGAAGGCTTTAAAAGCTATTATCCGATGGATGTTTTATCGGTGATGGGCATTGTTGAAGTTCTCAAGGATATTAAAAAACTCTTTGCTGTACGTGATGGGCTGGTCGAAACTTGGACTAAAAACCCTGTCGATATTTTTATTGGTATAGATGCACCTGATTTTAACCTGCGCCTGTCGAAAACCATTAAACAAAAACAGTTGCCGATTAAGACCGTGCAATATGTCAGTCCTTCGGTCTGGGCATGGCGTCAGGGACGTGTGCATGGTATTAAGGCCAACATTGATCTGGTGCTGTGTTTATTCCCATTCGAAAAAACCTTCTTTAAAAAATGGGATGTGCCAGCCGCTTTTGTGGGTCATCCTCTGGCCAGTCAGTTGCCGCTTGAAAATCCGATTATCGATGCTAAACAAGAACTGAATCTTGATCCGAATCAGAAGCATATTGCACTATTACCGGGAAGTCGCCGCGGTGAGATTGAACGTTTGGGGCCTTTGGTTCTGGATGCAGCCAAGATTCTGCATCAGAAATATCCGGACTATACTTTCCTGATTCCGGCAATTAATGAGGCGCGCAAGCAACAGATAGAACGCTTGCTGGTGACTTATCCTGAAAGTCTAAAGATTCAAATCCGCTTAATGGAAAACAGCGGTACCGAGTCAAAAATCGGCCGTCAGGTCATGAATGCATCCAATATTATTGCGCTGGCGTCAGGTACTGCGACATTGGAAGCGATGTTATTACATCGTCCGATGGTGACTTTCTATAAGCTGAATTGGTTGACTTATCATGTGGTGAAATTTCTCATCAAAATTCCTTATTATTCGCTACCAAATATCATTGCCGGCAAAAAAGTCATTCAGGAGCTGATTCAAGCCGATGCTACGCCTGAAAAGCTGGCGGCTGAAATTGAAAAACTAATGAATATTGAAACTGCACAAATTCAGGTGATGCAGCATATCACCATGCATAAGCAGCTATTGTCTGGTAATAGCGAAGACCCGGTCAAAGCCGTGCTCGCGCTAATCCAGTAATTTGACGTTATTGTTCTAACAATTCAGCCGGTACTGGGTGGGCGTCTGTTCAAACTGTTTTTTAAAACTTTGACTGAAGGCTGTCTCGGATGAATAACCGACCAAATAAGCAATTTGCTGAATGCTGAATCCGCTATTTCGCAAATATTGTGCCGCCAGTCGCAGGCGATGCTGTTGTAAATAAGCCAGTGGCGGCTCACCAACAATCTGGGTAAAGAGCTGGGCAAATTTGGAACGTGACATATGACATTGCTCAGCCAGACTTTCTACGGTCCAGAACTGCTCAGGTTTGCCATGAATTGCAGCCAGTGCATTGGACAGTTCCGGATGCGAGAGCGCATTCAGCCAGCTCGAGGCATTTTTCAGATTTAAAATATAATCCCGCACACATTCAATCAGTAAAATACTGACCAGATGATCCAGAATCTTGTCACGTCCCGGCCGCATCTGCTGGGTTTCCAGCGCCAGAAACTGCAAACCGACCTGTAACCATTCCGGTGCGGTGTCGCCCAGAATATGCTGAATATGCAGATATTTAGGTAAGGCACTTAGTAGAGGTTTTGCCATCTGCATATCCAGACTGGAACGAAGGGTGAGCATGAAGCTGTGTGCTGCTGAACTCTCCCGATTAAGATCAACACATTGCTGTGCATGGGTCTGGAAATAAGCATTAATTGAACGATGCTCAGAAAAATCGGCACTGCCGGGGCAAGAAATGCGATGGGCAGAACCTGCGGGTAAGAGTACCAGATCACCTTGTTGCAGCTCGAGCAGATCGCCGTTGGCGAACTTTAATTGTGCCTGTCCTTGTAACAGGATATAAGCCAGCATAAAAGGCTCATGCTGATAGTCAAAGCCGCTCGGATGAAACACATTCAGATAAAGATATTCAGATTTTGCCAAATGAATATCATCAAAAATTTTACTCAAAGCATCCATGCCTAACTCTATTCTTCTATTTATTTCACTTAATTGACTATAAATTTTTTAACTTTTTGATTTTAGGCCAGAATTTGGCTGCATGTGCCAAAGACGCTGACATAGGTTTTCTGGACGTTGAATACTGTTCGCTGTTGCTGAAATATTCAACTATAAGTGCAGAGTAACATAAAAAAGGAAGCTCGCAATGAATGCCCCTGCACAAATCCAGAAAGCGCAGTTTACGCAGGAAGCGTCAGCACTAAAAGGTGTAAAGCTGGATAAAAAACGTTTTGGCTGGTTGCTCAGCCCAGGTTTGCCTGTGATCGGAATGGGAATTTTGGCCGGTTATCATTTTGGCCCCAAAGCGACTAAAAAAGTCTTTGCTTTGGGCGGGCCTTTATTATTGCATGTGATTATTCCGACTCTGGATGCCCTGATTGGCGATGATGCTAACAATCCGAATGACGAACAGATTCAGGCGCTGGTCAAAGATCCGTATTATGACCGGATTGTAAAAGCCTTTATTCCCTTGCAAATGGCAGCCAACGCTTTTGCCGGCTATGTGGTGACACGTCCAAATGTATCGATACTGGATCAGCTCTTATTGGGAGTTTCCATGGGTGCGATTAACGGCATTGCGGTCAATACGGCACATGAACTGAGTCATCGTCCGCAGAAAAAAGACCATTACTGGTCGCATGCCAGCCTGATGCCTTTGGCCTATAATCATTTCCGTATTGAACATCCTTATGGGCATCATAAACGGGTGGCAACGCCAGAAGATCCGGCATCTTCACAAATGGGCGAGTCTTTTTACCGTTTCTGGCCACGCACTGTGTTTGGCGGATTAAAGTCAGCGATCCAGATTGAAAAGAAACGTCTGGAACGTAAAGGATTGAAATTTTTGAGCAAGGAAAATGAACTGTTTCATGGCTGGGCGATGAGTGCAGGCTACCATGCCTTGATGCTAAGTGCTTATGGTAAAAAGCTCATTCCTTATACACTGACTCAGGCCTTTTATGGGGTAACTCTGTTTGAAATCGTCAATTATATTGAGCATTATGGTTTGAAACGCACAGAAAAAGATGATGGCAGTTATGAACGGACCTTGCCTGAACATAGCTGGAATAATAACAATATTGTGACCAATCTGTTTTTGTACCAGTTGCAGCGTCATTCAGACCATCATGCCTTTCCAAGTCGCCCATTTCAGGCACTGCGACATTTTGATGAAGCACCCGAATTACCCAGTGGTTATGCCACCATGTTGATTCCGGCTTTAATTCCGCCGTTATGGTACAAAATGATGGACCAACGGGTCTATCAGCATTATCAGGGTGACCTGACTAAGGCCAATATTCATCCAGGCAAACGTGAGAAAATTTTTAAAAAGTTTGGACTTATTTTAAGTACTGAAGCATAAACCTAGTTTTAAATAAAAAATGCGCTTCTTACAGCTAATGCCAGTCAGTTAAGGAATTGACTGGCATTTTCTTTTTCAAATTCATGATTATATCTGATAGATAAAAAAGTCATCCGCAACTGTTTGAGGCAGGACTACATTTAAAAATGATTGTTTCTGCGACAAATTTACTAGTCGATGGTGGCTGACGAGTTTTGCGGTGAGGAGTGTTGCTCCGCAAGATGCCCTCCTTGCGAAGCTTCGCTTCTCATTTGGGCGAAACCAAAGTAACAAATAATTTACAAGAATTTGATTTATAACATTAATACTCCGCATTGAATGACTAAAAATTAAAGAGTCTGTTTCTAAACTCCTTAACTGATCAGCATTACTTCTTACAGCGCATTTTTATTTAGCTATGAACCTTAAAACCAGTCAGCTTGCATATTCCTGCAGCTATCATCAAAGTTCATCAGTAACTTGGCCTGATGTTCAATTTCAGGCAATTCCCAGCGGATAAAATATTGGGCTGCCTGAAACTTGCCCGCCAAAAAGTCCTGATCTTCTTTTTGATCGGAATTGCCAAATTTAAGATATGCCTGCTGCGCTATGTCTAAGCAGAGCCAGGCAATCATGGTTTTTCCCATCATGTCTAAATAAAGCCCAGAGTTGGCTAATGCTTCATTGATTTGGCCTTGATGCAGAGCCTGACCTAAAACCTGGGTGGTTTTTTGCACGGTAGCCAGATGTTGTTGAAAGCTTTCTGCCAGTGCGACTAACTTGGGATTCTGAATCTCAGACAACGTATGCTGGATGCGTTGCATCAACAGGCTGAGTCCCTTGCCATTGTGCTGCCAGAGTTTACGCCCAAGCAAATCCAGGGACTGAATACCATACGTGCCTTCATGAATCGGATTGAGGCGGTTATCGCGGTAGCATTGTTCGACCGGATAATCACGGGTATAACCCGCGCCGCCCAAAACCTGAATCGCCAGATCATTGGCTTTTGGGCCATAGGCTGAAGGGAAGGATTTGACCACTGGAGTGATCAGATCAAGCAAGAGGGCACTGTCCTCATCATGTGCTGCCTGATGTTCATCAATCAGACGCGCCGCAAATAAACACAGGGCCAGTGATCCTTCGACATAAGCTTTTTGTGCCAGCAGCATACGTTTGACATCACTATGCTCAATAATATTGACCGGTTTGGAATCAGGCGATTTTTCATGTGCAAGACGACCTTGCGGACGGTTTTTGGCATAGTTTAAGGATTCCAGATAACCGCGATAGCCAATCATGGCTGCGCCCAAGCCTACGCCGACACGCGCCTCATTCATCATTTTAAACATATACTTTAAGCCATGACCTGCTTCACCAATCAAATAGCCTAAGCAAGCATCATTTTCGCCAAAGCTTAAAACCGTTGAAGTCGTTCCTCTATAACCCATTTTGTGCAGTAAACCAGCCAGCTGTACATCATTGGATTCACCTATAGAGCCATCTGGATTGGTTTTAAATTTCGGCACAATGAACAGGGAAATACCTTTGACCCCTTGCGGTGCATCCTGAATCCGCGCCAGAACTAGATGAATAATATTTTCGGTAATATCCTGATCACCACCAGAAATAAACATTTTCTGGCCTTTAATGTTATAAGTTCCATCTGCCAGAGGAATAGCTTTGGTCGTTAGATCACCCAGAGAAGAACCGACATTCGGCTCGGTCATGGCCATAGTGCCGGCAAAGCGGCCGCTCAACATATGCGGTAAAAATAGCTGTTTTTGTTCCGGTGAAGCAAAGGCTTGAATCAGATTTGCCGCCGCCGCAGTCAGAAAAGAATAGGCAACAGTTGAAGGATTGGCCGCCATAAAATAGGCATTGCAGGCCATATTTAATAAAGTCGGGAGTTGCATACCGCCATGTTCATAATCATGCTGGGCACAGAGCAGGCCGGCCTCGGCAAACTGCTGCCACGCCGTTTTGACTTCAGCAATGGTTTTGACCTGCTTCCCATCAAAGCTCGGTTCATGCTGATCGGCTTTGGCATTATGCGGGGCAAAGTAATCGGTCGCGATACCCTTGGCTGTATCTAAAATACTGTCAAAGGTATTTTTATCATGCTCCTGATAACGTTCCAGTTTTGTCAGAGCTTCAAGTTTGAAGACATCATAAAGTAGAAAATTAAGATCTTTATCATTTATTAGCTGGGTCACGATACTGTCCTGAATGTAAAATCCTTAAGATAGCGCCAAGACTAACAGTTGCTTTTATTCAGCAGGATTGTCAATAATGACATCAAACAGGTAAAAAATGACAATGAGATCAAGATGCAGCGAGTTGTAGTTTTGGGTTTTGATGGCGCTCTGGCTTCTGCCATTACCGGTGTCGTCGATTTATTTGCCATGGCCGGTGTGAGCTGGAACCGCATTCAGCAGCAGGATGTACAGCGCCTGTTTAAAGTCAGTATTGCCAGTCCGGATGGACAACCGATTCGTTGTATTAATGGTCTGGAATTACAGGCACATTGTTCCTATCAAGAGATTCAAACTGCAGATATTGTGGTGGTGCCAACCATAGCTGCACCGATTCAGGATGTATTGCAACAAAACCCTGAGCTGATCCAGTTTCTAAAATCTGCTCATGCAGATTCGACCTTAATTGCTGGAAATTGCACCGGAAATTTCTTTCTGGCAGAAGCCGGTATTTTAGATAATCGCGTGGCAACGACGCATTGGGGCTTTCAAGATATTTTCCGGAAGCATTATCCGCAGGTCAAATTGAATGCCGATCTGATGATTAGCCGCGACCAGAATATCTATTGCGCGGGTGGTGGCCTGGCCTGGTTCGACTTAGGTTTGCATCTGATTGAACGTTTTTATGGCTTTGAGGTGGCCATGCAATCGGCCAAATCTTTTGTGATTGATTATCGACGCGATAGCCAGCTGTCTTATTCCTTACTCAAGATTGGACAACCGCATCATGATGAACTGGTGCAAAATGTCCAGAACTGGCTGGAGCAGCATTTTCATGAGTCTTTTAGCTTGGATGATATCGCAACACGTTTTAATGTCACCACGCGTACCTTGATTCGCCATTTTAAACAGGCACTGGACTTGCCGCCGAATCAGTATCTGCAAGCGATCCGGATTGAAGCTGCACGCAAACGTCTGGAAGAAACCGATCAGGCGGTGGATGTGATCATGCAAAATATTGGTTATCAGGACCCAAGTTCATTTCGCCGTTTATTTCATAGAAAAACTGGCTTGACGCCGTTGGAATATCGGCGCCGCTTTAGCCGTCGCTTTTAGAAGTGTTTAATAAGAAGGTTGTATTTCCCCCGCTTTACGGCCATGCAACAGGTAATACCAGATCAGACAGCTGATGGTCAGTACAGCAGAGTACAGGTAAAGCTGACGATAACCGATCTGATCCAGAAGCATGCCGAGGAAATAAGGTCCAAAACCCAAACCTGCATCTAGCGCAATAAAGAAGGTTGAAGTCGCCAGCCCCATACGCTGCAAACTGGTACTTTTTACCGCAATGGTCTGACAGACGGACTGGAGATTACCAAAGCCAAAACCAAGCAGTGCGGCGCTGGCCAATAACATCATAGCATTATGGGCCTGACTGAGTAATAAAATTCCTAAGGCCATAATCACAATGGCCGGATAGATGATGATGTTTTCACCTTTACGATCCATTAGCGGGCCGGTAAATGGACGTGAAAGCAAAATCGCAATGGCATACATCAGAAAGAAAAAAGAAGCCGTTTCGACTAAATTAATCTCTTTGGCATAGAAATGAATAAAAGATAAGACGCCGGAATAGCAGGTTGCCACAATCAGAACAATCATCGAAATCGGCAAAGCCTTGGGTTCAATATATTGCGCCAGTCTGCTAGATGATTGATTTTCTATATGATTGACTGGATTCGTTATTTTAATCTGTGGCGGCTGAATAAACAGGCTGCAAATCAGGCAGCTGAGTGCGACTACACTGGTAAAAACAAAAATCACCTGATAGTTAAAATTTGACATTAGCCAGATGCCTAAGAAGGGGCCAATCGCTGTGCCAAGTGTGCTGCTCATACTAAAATAACCAATGCCTTCACCACGTCGAGTCGCAGGAATGGTCTGGGCAATCACGGTGCCTAATACCGTTGAGGCCACACCCATCATAAAACCGTGCATCAGACGGATGCCCAGTAAAATTTCCAGCTTGGCCGGAATCAGATAGAGGCCAGAAAAAAGCAGAAAACCTGTCAGACCGGCCACAAGCGTAATTTTTAGGCCCAAACGGTTTAGCAGTTTCCCGATAATAAGACGGCCGAATAAGGTACCGACAATAAACAAGCCAGAAACCAGCCCTGCCTGTGCCGTGGTTGCACCTAATTCTGCTACCGAGTAGCCGACAATCACAATCACCAGCAAATAAAACACCAGCACCGACTGGAAATTCACCAGACTGATCAAAATAAAATTGGGAGTCCATAAAGGCGTTTGTTCTTGGCTCATTAAAGTCGATCCTGCGAAGCGGGTTGTAACTGCTGAATGAGCTGCATCAAGATATTTTTACTACTTTCAATATCATCTGAGGCAATTTGCTCAAGCAACTGCTTTTCAAATGCCTCAATCTGTGTGGAACCCAGGGCAAAAGTCTCGACTCCTTGCTCACTCAGTGTGAATAGCTTCTGACGCTTGTCTGCAGTTTCGAGTTGGCTAATTAGACCGAGTTCCACTAAATTCTGGATACGTTTACTGATGCTGGGTTTAGATACGTTCAAATAATGAGAAATATTCATCAGGGTACATTGCTGATGCGTCTGAATCACATACAGCACTTGCCATAAGGAATAATTTAACTGTGAAGATAATAAAATCGTATTGATTTCATCACTGAGTAACCGTGCACAACGTAATAACAAGGCGCGAAATGGAAGAGAGGCAGAAGGCATATAGTTAACCTGGCTAACTAATTTAGAGCCAATTTACGCCTATTTTTTGGATTACACAAGTGGTCACCGTTCAATTAAATATTCACTTGCATATTTAATTAAATAGCGCTTACACATTGTTAACTTGAGTAAAAAATAACCGACAAAAGTCTACATATTGCCAAGCCAAATTAAGCCTAAGCTAAGACCAAGAAAAAACACTTCACTAATAAATCTAAGCAAGGCTCCTACAAATAATTATATATAGGTGAAATGTATGACCCTGGGTTTAACCGCATTAGAGTTAGCGCGAATACAATTCGCCTTTACTGTCTCTTTTCATATTATTTTTCCTGCAATCTCAATCGGATTGGCCAGCTTTTTGGCGATTCTGGAATGGCGCTGGCTCAAAACCCAAGACCCGATTTATCGGGATCTGTTTAAGTTTTGGGTGAAAATCTTCGCTGTAGCATTTGGGATGGGCGTGGTCTCTGGCGTGGTCATGAGCTATCAGTTCGGCACCAACTGGAGTGAATTCTCCCGGATTGCAGGTGGCGTGACTGGCCCATTACTGGCCTATGAAGTTCTTACCGCCTTTTTTCTGGAAGCGGGCTTTTTGGGAATTATGCTCTTCGGCTGGGGACGGGTGGGGCCACGTGCACACTTTTTCTCGACCTTGATGGTCGCGGTAGGCACCTGTATCTCGATGTTCTGGATTTTATCCTCCAATAGCTGGATGCAAACGCCGCAAGGCTTTGCCATCGAAAATGGTCTGTTTGTCCCCAAAGACTGGATCGCCATCGTATTTAACCCGTCATTTCCCTACCGTTTGGCGCATATGGCCATTGCTGCCTTTTTGGTTTCTGCATTGCTGGTGGCAGCCACAGCAGCCTGGCATCTTATTCAGGGCCGTCGTGATGCCTTGGTCAAAACTTCATTTTCCATGGCAATGTGGCTGATTCTGGCACTTGCGCCGCTACAGGTTTTGGTGGGTGATGTACATGGTCTAAATACGCTTGAACATCAACCCGCCAAACTGGCGGCAATGGAAGGTCATTGGGAAACCAATCATGATGGCGGCATGCCTTTATATCTGTTTGGACTGCCAGATATGCAGGCTGAGGAAACCAAATATGCCATCGCCATTCCTAATCTGGGCAGCTTGATCCTGACACATTCCATGGACGGTACTGTCACCGGCTTAAAGGATTTTGTACCTGAAGACCGTCCTAATTCGGCAATCGTGTTCTGGAGTTTTCGGATCATGGTCGGGCTAGGAATGTTGATGCTACTGCTGGCAATCTGGGGGGCATGGTCACGTAAAAAAGGTCGCTTTTATGAATCCCGAGGATTACATCGGTTTGCCCTGATTATGGGGCCTTCCGGTTTTATTGCCATGCTGGCTGGGTGGTTTACGACGGAGGTTGGCCGTCAACCCTGGGTGGTCTATGGCATCATGCGTACCAAAGATGCCCTATCGCCGGTATCGGCAGAGCAGGTAGGCTTGACCCTGATTATCTTTGTCGTGGTCTACTGTGTGGTCTTTGGCGCCGGTATTTATTATATGTTGCGACTCATGCACAAAGGCCCGGAATTTATTCATTCTACACCCCCACATGAAATTGATAGTGACGTAATTCAGGCATCTCGCCGGCCATTGATCAGTATTCGCGAGAGTATTGAGGATGGGGCCGATAATGCAGATCAGGAGAATAAAAAATGATTGATTTGTCATTGATTTGGGTGGTGATCATCGCCGTTGGTGTCCTGATCTATGTCATTCTGGATGGTTTTGATCTGGGCATTGGCATTCTATTTCCGTTTTTTCCGCATCAGGATGACCGTGATGTGATGATGAATACTGTTGCGCCTGTCTGGGATGGCAATGAAACCTGGATGGTATTGGGTGGCGCAGGTTTATTTGCAGCATTTCCGCTGGTCTATTCCACCGTATTATCTGCACTGTATATGCCGATCATCCTGATGGTGATTGCGCTGATCTTCCGTGGTGTTGCTTTTGAATTCCGTTTTAAGGCCAATCGCAGTAAACATTGGTGGGACAAAGCCTTTATTGGTGGTTCTGCGCTGACCAGCTTCCTGCAAGGGGTGATTTTAGGCGCTTATATTCAGGGAATTGAAACCCGAAATGGCATTTATGCGGGCGGCGGGCTGGACTGGTTGACACCATTTAGCCTGTTTACCGGTCTGAGTGTCATGGTGCTGTATGCTGCCTTAGGCTGTGGCTGGCTGATTTTTAGAACGGCCGATCAGTTACAAGACCGTATGTATCAGCTAATGCCAAAAATGATTATCGCCTTATTGATTATCCTGGGCGCTGTCAGTATTTATACGCCGCTGACTCATCCGCAGATTGCGGAACGCTGGTTTAGTCAGCCACAATTTATGTATCTCATGCCCGTGCCGATCTTAGTCCTGTTATTTACCTGGCTGGCTTTACGTGCCTGCAAACAACGTAAGGAACTTAGCCCATTCATGTACATGCTGGTGCTGGTTTTTCTGGCCTATACCGGATTTCTGATCAGTCTCTGGCCTTATATCATTCCACCGTCAGTGACCATCTGGGAGGCGGCAGCGCCAGAAAGTAGTCAATTATTTACCTTAATTGGTGCTTTATTACTTATTCCAATCATTCTGATTTATACCGGCGTGTCGTACTGGGTATTCCGCCATAAAGTGCGGGTCGGGGATGATGGCTATCATTAAGGAGCAACAATGAAAGGGAAGCAGATATTATGGTTTGTGGGCCTATGGATTTTAGGCTTCGTTACTCTGGCTTTAATTGCAGGCGCATTCAGGTTTTTTGTCCATCTGGCGTATTGATTTAAAAATTAAAAAGTGATCTGGCGAGCCGGATCACTTTTTAATAGCGAAGAGAAATCAGCAAAGATTAGGATTTTACCTGTTTTCGATACACACTTGGGCGTACAGGTCGGCTACTTTTCCAGAGTCCTTTTTTCTGTTTTTTGGCTTTGTTTTGCAAGTCCAGCATATAGCGTAAATGGTTTTTATCTTTAATATAATCTTCGTAGACCCATGCTGCGCCGCGTTTCACGATTTCTTCATTGATATTTTTACGATAGCGGTAAACGACGCCGACGCAGCGACCATAACGGTCAATATCTGTAATTTTCACGCGAACTATTTTGTTTTTCACCATGCTTTTAACTAGACGCTGTGACTCTTTGCCATAGCTTTGGCTGGATTCTGGCGCATCCACATAGGCAAAACGTAGTCTGGTTTCAGAACGTCTAATATTGAAACGGTAGCAGGTGAGGGTATCCCCATCGCTAACCGCCTTAACACGACACCAGTATTTCTGTCCTTTTTTAAAGGGACGAAATATATCCTTGAGGTAAATGGTGAGTTTGTGCAGCAAATAATAGGAAAAGCATAAGGCAAATAAACCCAGCACAATTTGCCAGGTGGGAGAAAGAGGCAACAAGCTAAAATCCAGATCATCAAAAGAAGCTGTAGAAGAACAACAGCAAGCAGATGCATGATTGTAGAGGAAAGCCCCAAGCACTAGAGTTCAAAAGCTAAACAGTCAGTGTTTCATTTTGTATTTATAAATAGCCTAAGCAATTTAGGTTGAGCCTGACATTTCAGGCTACAATACCAACCATTAGAATAGCCTAAGCAAAATTCATATCTACTTAAAATAGCCTAAGTAAAAATGTTATTAATTTCGCTTCGCAAAAATTGATGTCTCTTATTTTCCTGTAAATCTTTGTGCCAATACATTCCCATATTAATCTTAGGCAGTTGCACAGGCACTTCAAAAAAATTCAGAATTTTGGCTATCTGTAAATGTTCTAAGATATTGCGTGGCATAGTCAACATCGCTTGGGGATATTGCTCCAAAATTTGCAACGCAGTTGAATAATGCTGACAGCGTAAAAAAATCTGTCTTGAAAGCTGCTTACGGCTCAAATACAGATCTTCAATTAAGATACCTGTACGGCGAGATGATACGCCTATATGTGGGGAGGAAAGATAGGATTGTTCTGAAATTTTATTTTGCTGCGTACAGACGACAAATTCATCTTGTACTAAGGGTTCAAACTGAATTTTATCTCCCAGTTTTTGCTCAAGATCCATGACAAAATCGACCTGCTGCGCCGCCAGGTCAGCACTGATATTTTTACGATCCAGCTTGATGCTACTAAACTGAATATCCAGATTCATTTTCTGAAAATGTGCCACCAACTTTGGAAAAATCATTGGTTCAATTTCATCATGTACGGCAATTTTTAAACTTTGCACCATATTTGGTTGAAATTGTTGATGCTGAATAGAAATACTTTGAATCGTCATCAGGGCATTTTTAATGGCGGGATAAATCTGTTCAGCAAACGGCGTGGGTTGCATTTTTGCACCAAAACGTACGAACAGATCATCCTGCAACTGATTTCTGAGCCGCTGCAAAGCGTGACTAGCAGCAGATTGGGTGATACATAATCGCTGTGCTGCTTTAGAAATACTGTTCTGTTCAAAAATAGCGACAAAAAGTGGATATAAATTGATATCTATACGATGGAAAACACTCATATCCATCAGTGTTTTATTATGAATGCTATGCATGATGAGCTATGGATTAAAATCATTTTATTCATAATAGTTTTTAAGTTAAGGTCTTGTAAAGCAGAATACAAAATATCCAGAGGGAAATAGCCATGTTTGAGTTATCCGCACGCGCGCAAGACTATGTTGAACGGACTAAAAAATTTATTAAAGATGAAATCGAAGCTGTTGAAGCCGATTTTTGGCAGCAAGTGCATGAGTTAAATCAAGGCAGTGACTGGACCAAATGGCAATGGCCGACTGAACTGGAAACTTTAAAAGCCAAAGCCAAAGCAGCAGGGCTGTGGAATATGTTTCTGCCATGTCCTGAACTGGGCCAAGGTTTATCAGTCAATGAATATGCTCATATTGCCGAGCTTTCGGGCCGTAGCCTGATTGCACCGACCGTATTTAACTGTAATGCGCCAGACAGCGGCAATATGGAAGTCCTCTGGCGTTATGGCTCTGAAGAACAGAAACAGCAATGGCTTCTGCCATTACTTGAAGGCAAAATCCGTTCTGTATTTTGTATGACTGAACCGGCGGTGGCTTCTAGTGACGCGACCAATATGCAAGCAACGGCGGTCATCGAAGGCGATGAAATTGTTCTAAATGGCCGTAAATGGTGGTCATCAGGTCTGGGCGATCCTAATGCCAAAGTCATTATTTTTATGGCGCATACGCCAGATGAAAGCAAAGACCGTCATCATCAGCATTCCATGGTTCTGGTTCCTGTCGATACGGCGGGTGTGAAAATCGAAAGAATGTTATCGGTATTTGGCGACTATGATGCACCGCATGGTCATGGTGAAGTCAGTTTTGAAAATGTCCGCGTTCCAGTTGCCAGTTTTATTGGTGGTGCCGGTCAAGGCTTTGAAATTGCTCAAGGTCGTCTCGGGCCAGGCCGTATTCACCACTGTATGCGTTGTATCGGTGCTGCGGAAAAATCTTTGGAGCTGATGATTGACCGCGGTATGAGCCGGACTGCCTTTGGTAAAGAAATTTTAAAACTGGGTGGTAATCTGGAACGTGTTGCTGAAGCACGGGTCGCGATTGATCAGGCACGTCTTTTAACCTTGTATGCAGCCTATAAAATGGATACTTTAGGGAATATGGCGGCTTTGACTGAAATCTCGGCCATTAAAGTGGTTGCGCCAAGTGTATTAGAAAAAGTAGTGGACATGGCCATACAAATTCACGGTGGTGCTGGTATCTCCCGTGATACGCCACTCACCGGATTCTTTGCTCAGGCACGTGCCCTACGTTTGGCGGATGGACCAGATGAAGTGCATAAAGGTATGATCGCAAAACTGGAACTGGCTAAACGTGGTTACAGTACACGCCATAAAAAATAAGCTTAAACACGATATAAAGTTTGAAGACATTTGAAAAAGAATTGAAGGAAAAATTATGGCAGTTATTGATGTCGGTGGATCGGTTCGTGCAGGTGAGGAACTGGATGTTCAGGCTGTAGGAAACTGGCTGATTGGGCAGGGAGTTCAACTTGAAGGTCCGGTCGAAGTTACTCAATATTCGGGTGGCGCATCGAACTGGACTTATCGTCTGAAATATACCAATGCCGATCTAATTCTGCGTCGTCCACCCAAAGGTACCAAAGCCAAATCTGCCCACGACATGGCCCGTGAATTTAAGGTTCAGCACGCACTTTCCGAGTTTTATCCGGTATTACCAGAGATGGTGGCACTTTGTCAGGATGAATCCGTGATTGGCTGCGACTTCTATGTGATGAAACGCATTGAAGGCATTATTCCACGCGCCAATTTACCCAGAGAACTGAATTTTAATGAAGCTCAGGTACGTGAACTGTGTATTAACGTCATTGATAAGCTGATTGAGTTGCATCAGGTGCCTTATGTGGGTACTGAACTGGAGAAATTAGGCAAAGGCGAGGGCTATTGTCATCGTCAGGTAGATGGTTGGGATGCACGTTATGCCAAAGCCAAGACCTTGAATGTGCCATCTTTCAGATATGTCCGTCAGTGGCTTAAAGACAATACCCCAGTGGATGCTAAAACCTGTCTGATTCACAATGACTGGCGTTTTGATAATGTCATTTTAGATCCAAACGATCCGACTCAAGTCATTGGCGTTCTGGATTGGGAAATGGCGACACTCGGTGATCCATTGATGGATCTGGGTTCAGCTTTGGCTTACTGGGTTGAAGATACGGATAATGCAATTTTTAAAGCCACACGTCGTCAACCCACCAACTTAAAAGGCATGTTTAGCCGTAAAGAAGTGGTGGATTATTATCTGGAAAAAACCGGATTAACCCCTGAAAACTGGACCTTCTATGAAGTCTTTGGAATTTTCCGTTTAGCGGTGATCGCGCAGCAAATTTATTATCGCTATTATCATAAACAGACCAATAATCCAGCATTTAAGGATTTCTGGATTGTGATTCATGCCTTGCATATTCGTGCCTTAAAACTGATTGGCCGCCAGAAAATTGAGGCCAATGATATTGCACAGAAATATATGACCAAATTTAAGGAGTTCATGCCGAAATGACGACGATTTATTTAATCCGCCATGGACAGGCGTCTTTCGGTGCAGAAAGCTATGACAAACTTTCTCCAAATGGTGAATTACAAGCCAAATTATTGGGCCGCTATTTTGATGAAATTTTAAAAGAAGCACCTTATGTGGTGGCAGGCTCCATGCAGCGTCATCAACAAACGGCGCAATTGGCCTTGGCTGAATGTTTTCCTGAAAGTGAGCCAGTTACAGATTCAGCTTGGAACGAATTTAATCATCAACAAGTCTTTGCTCAATATGAGCCACGCTTTAATCAGCCAGAACTGCTGAAAGAAGATGTATCGCAGCATGCCAATCCACGCGCCTATTTAAGTAAAATTTTTGAAGGTGCAATTGAGCGCTGGACTGGCGGTGACTATCACCATGAATATGAAGAATCCTGGCCAGATTTCAAACATCGGGTGGAAACGGCATTGCAGCATTTGTGTGATGATCTGGCTGAAAAGAAACCGCGCTATGCTGTAGTGTTTACGTCGGGCGGAGTCATTTCGGTTGCTGCGGGCAAAATTCTCGGTTTGTCTCCGAATAAAACTTTTGCTTTAAACTGGGCAATTACCAATACCAGCATGACCACGCTACGTCTGGTAGGCAACCAACCCCAGCTATTAAGCCTAAATGAACATCATTATATTAAAGCGCAACGTCCGGATTTATTGACCTGGATTTAAATCTATATTGCAAATCTGATTGCTTAGAAAAATAAAGGAATAAGGTAAAACACATGGCAAAAACAATTTTAATTACTGGTGCAAGTTCAGGAATTGGTGCAGGTATGGCACGCGAATTTGCTCAGAAAGGCTATAACCTGGCCATCTGCGCGCGTCGCCTGGATCGTTTGGAAATACTTAAACAAGAGTTGGAGAGTCAATACGGCATTCAAGTAATTGCTAAAACTTTAGATGTCACTAATTATGATCAGGTCTTTGACGTATTTCGTGCTTTTAAACAAGATTTTGGCACGATTGACCGGGTGATTGTCAATGCCGGAGTTGGTGAAGGCCGTCGTATTGGCAAGGGAAACTTTGCCATTAATAAGGCCACAGTTGAAACCAATTTTATTTCGGCCTTGGCGCAATGTGAAGCAGCAGTAGAGATTTTCCGGGCGCAAAATTCAGGCCATCTGGTCATGATTTCTTCAATGAGTGCCATGCGCGGTATGCCTAAACATTTAACCGCTTATGGTGCAAGTAAAGCAGGTGTTGCACATCTGGCCGAAGGGATTCGTGCCGAACTGATTGATACGCCAATCAAAGTCACCACAATTTTCCCGGGCTATATTCGTACCGAACTTAATGAAGGCGCCAAGAAACTGCCATTTGAAGTGGATGAAAAAACCGGATCGCGTTTACTTGCTGCTGAAATTGAAAAAGTGCCAGTAAAGGCTTATGTGCCAAAATGGCCATGGCTGCCATTGGGTCTGGCGATGAAAATATTGCCGCTGAAATTGGTGAATAAATTAGGCTAAGATTTAAAATCTAAAAGCTCCATAAGGGGCTTTTTACTTTTCTAGAACTTCAGAAATTTTTTTGCTGGTAATTTCACTTGAAAAAATTGCTTTGCAAAGTCAACGCTAATGCTGGCGTTATCAAAGTTACAGATAAAAATGTGCCAAATACATGCACTATCCTGTGTAAAGAAAACAAAGCTCGTTAATTCGATTAATCAGGATCAGGTAGTTTGATAAGCTTTTAATAATGAAATATTTATTATTTCAAGGCAAACCAAGTTTAATTAATATAGAGATAAATTGCTGTTAAAAAACAGATTTTTTAGAGACTGAATCTCATAAAAAATTACGCATGACCTCCCTGTATTTTTATTCATCTTAGAAAAAGTGCCAAAATTGTCCAAAACTTGGACATACTCGCTCGGACAGTCAAAAGATCACTTTTCTTTTTTTTAATTTCCTTTAATGTGCAACTGTCCAGAAATTAAAGGTTCTCTATATGTCTACATCTTCAGAGATGACAGACCAGCAGCGTATCTCCAAAGTTAGAACTGTGGTGACACAGGCAGGTGAAGATTTACGTAACCGTTATCCAATATTGAAACATCAAAATTTTATTGGTGCCAGTATTCTCGGTTTTGCCTGGATCGGTATGGTTTTATGCGCATTGGCCTATGCCTATGGCTATCTTTCTGTATGGCTGACGATTCCTTTAATTGCAATTTTTGCTTCATTAACGCATGAATTAGAGCATGACTTAATTCATTATATGTATTTCAATAAAACGCCCTGGGCACATCACTTGATGCTGGCTTTGGTGTGGTTGGCGCGTCCAAATACCATTAGTCCGTGGGCACGTCGTCGTTTACACCTGCATCATCATAAATATTCTGGAACTGAACATGATCTGGAAGAACGTGGAATCAGCAATGGTATGCCCTGGGGAATTCGCCGGATTTTGATCATCAGTGATCAATTGATGTCGGTTTATCTGCGTCCTTTTCAGATGTTTAAAATGATCCATCTTTTTCTGGAAAAACAGCCTGAAAAAGAACGTAAAATTGCCATGATTTCCCAGCTATTGGGCTTTGTGCCATTAAGCATTCTTTATTATGGCTTATTTTATTTATTTGTCGTGTTCCATGTTTCAAATGCAATCGTGCCTTTATTTGGCTATGAGATGCGCTGGTCGCAAGTCGTAATCGAAGCAATGCCAATCATTAATTTTATTGCAGTCATCTGGCTGATTCCCAATTTTATCCGTTCATTTAGCCTGCAATTTGTCAGCTCGAATATGCATTATTATGGCGATATTGATCCGAGGGATGTCATCAAGCAAACACAAGTACTGACGCCTTGGTGGATGATGCCATTTCAGTTGTTTTGCTGCAATTTTGGGGCCACGCATGCGATTCATCACTTTGTCGTTAAAGAGCCTTTTTATATTCGTCAAATGACCTCGAAAACGGCGCATAAAGTGATGAAAGAAGTGGGCGTACGTTTTAATGACCTGGGCACATTTAAACGTTTAAACCGCTGGAATGATATTCAAACAAAATAAAACTAAATTAAAAAAATCCTGCAAATGCAGGATTTTTTTATCTACTCTTTGGAATTTGCAAAGAAGTGCAGCAAAGCATCTTGCAATATCACCTGCCAAATTGCATAGGAATGTGCGCCTTCATAAACCTGATATCTGACCTCATGCCCTTTGGATTTTAAAGCTTGTGCCACGATGGGTGACGTTTCCAGAATACTTAAGTCATTGTTGGTACGCGAAGATTCATAACGATTCGCTGAAATATGAAAATACTGTTGAGGCTGATTCTTTAAGTTATGAATCAATTGATTCATACCATTGATTTTTGAGTGTGGTTCAGGTGACCACCAGAACGAGCCGGATAAAGGCACAGCATGACTAATGTGCTGCGGATTTTCCAAGGCAAGATAAGCTGCACTCAGCCCTCCCAAACTGGAACCGAGAAGAACTGTTTTTTGCTTATCACGTACAATTTTCTGATCGAGCCAAGGCAAAAATTCCTGATTAAAAAAACCTGAAAATTTCGGGTTTGGTGTCAGCTCTTTAGGACGAAGTTCACTATTCGGTGCATGTAAAAAAACCGCTTGAATCGGTGGAAGTTTGCCTTGTTCCACCAGAATATCCAGCACTTTTGGCACATCAACCAAATGGGCATATTCATTTCCATCAAAGAAAATAGCCGTGATATAAGATTGTTGTGCAGTTTTTTTAGATTGATAGATTTCAACGCGACGTTGATTTTTTAAAAACTGGCTGGATAGCTGATAACGTTTTAGTTCAGGCTGCGGATGATCTGGATAGCGTTTAGGATCGATAAAGGGAGGGGCTTGATCCAGGGCGATAATATTTTCATTCCTCAGTTTAGAGGCAGTATTTTCTTTAAGCCAGCGTTTTGGATTCAATGGATCAAGTTGTAATACCTGCAATACAACACGGCGCTGCGCCCGGGGCTCTTTGAGTTCTGGGTTTAAATGTGCACAGTAATTCGATAGATAACCCTCCAGATTTGGTAAATCCACTGCAAAACTATAACTGCCGATATAGCGACGGTTCACAATATTTTCCTTAAACCAGATCTCGGTATCGGGCAGGCGAGTCAACCATTCATGATCATTACTCGGGCCACCGACCAGACGCACATTATGTTTGGCTGCTTTCCATAAAAAAATCAGTCGAACATGATCCTGATCAAGTGGCTCAATAATCGGTGTAGTTTGATTTTGCACTTTTTCCCAGAATTGTTGGATTAATCCGGCTCGGTTTTCAGGAGACTGCTTTAATTGCTGCTGTAAACTTTTTAACAGGTCGCTTTCGGGTTGAACTGCTTCACACGCTGCAGCATAAGGTGCTTGCTCCATTGAGGAAGGTGAATCTGCCAAACTATGTAATGATAGTGCGCTTAGTAAGAGTGTGCTTAAGTATAAGTATTTCAAATCATCCCCCAATTAATTTTAAAAATAGTAATGATAATTATTATCAATTATAAACACAGATTTGTCTTTCAATTATTTTTATATATTTATTCAATTATTTACATGATGTTTTATCAAAACTCATAGCATGACAGGTTACAATAAAGTTCTAATTCATTGTTTTATATTTAAAGTATAGATTTATGTGGCTGAAAATATCGACTCTTGCATTAATTCCAGTATTGGTAATTCAGGGCAATCGCGTCAAAAAAAACACTGTGCAACTCCCAGAACCGGAGGGTGAACGTGAAGGAACGTGCGGTCAAGGCCAGCCGCTTTCTATACTGATTGTCGGCGATTCTGCGGCTGCCGGCGTTGGGGTAGAGCATCAGGATGATGCATTGCTGGGCGCCATTTTAAAAGATTTGCAGCATGACTTTAAAATTCAATGGAAATTGCATGCAAAAACAGGGGATAGCACAGCTAAAGTGATTCGTGCCATAGAACAACTGGAGACAGAACATTTTGATGTGGTCATTAGCTCAGTTGGTGTAAATGATGTAACCAAGCTCATGCCGGCTGATATCTGGATTCAAAAACAGAAAAAACTATATGCCATGATTCAACAAAAATTCAGTCCTGAACTGGTCATTGCAGCAGGTGTGCCACCCATGAATATGTTCCCGGCATTACCAAATCCTTTGGCCTGGTTATTTGGACAATATGCCAAAAAAATGAATCAGCAACTGGCGAAATTCGTAGCAAGCCAAGACAGCATGCAATGGATTGAATATGATATTGAAAAATATCGTGCCATGAATTTAGAAATGGCTGCAGATGGTTTTCATCCGAGTAAGGAAGTTTATACACTTTGGGGACAAGAAGTGGCTAGCAAGATTCGGCAGACACTCTAAAATAGTTGAAAGTTCTCAATTTAAGGAATTCTATGTCTGATATTGAAACGCATCCATTACCGCCTTTTTTACCGCCAAATGCCAAATTACTGATGTTGGGTAGTTTTCCACCACCAGCAACTCGCTGGAAAATGAATTTTTATTATCCAAATTATCAAAACGATATGTGGCGGATTTTTGGTTTAATTTTCTTTCAAAATAAAGATTATTTTCTGGATATTGAGAATAAAAAATTTCAGGAATCATTGATCCGTGAATTTCTATTGGAGACTGGAATTGCGATTTTTGATAGTGCCTCTCAGATCAGACGGCTGACGGGCAATGCTTCAGATAAGTTTCTGGAAATTGTGGTACCGACCAATTTAAAGGATTTATTGCTACAGATCCCAGAATGTACCTACATTATGACCACCGGTGATAAAGCCACCGATACCATGATGCTGTCTATGCCTGAAGATGCAGAAAAGCCCAAAATTGGAGAGCCGACGCAAACCAACCTGGAAGGACGCGAACTGCATTTATATCGAATGCCTTCATCTTCTCGAGCATATCCGGTTTCTCTGGAGAAAAAAGCCGAAAGTTACCGGATGATGTTTGAGCATGTGGGTTTGGTTTAATATTTAATCTAATAATCAGATAAAAAATGGTTAAAGAGGTTTTAGGTTGTAGATAAGAAATAAACTTACTATTTGTAAGTTAGTAGCTTTATTCATTCACATATTTGGATATTTGACCCAGCGATAGCTATTGATTTTAATCTCCCGGACATGATGAAAGCTGGACCAGATTAACTGGCTACCTTTGGTCCATTTTAAAGCTCGAATACGAGACTCCACCTGCTGTATTTCCTCTGGCGAGGCCGGACGTAAAGGGCCAATTTCTGCATATAAGCGTACTCCTGGATAACGCTTAAATTTACCTTTAAGCAACGAATGAATCCAAAACAGTTTGCTACTGTTGACGGCCTGTATGCAGGCCATGGGTTGATGCTGTAAATTTTCAGAAAAAGTAGTGGAATAAGTATCAAAAAAGAAACCCGCACTGGTCTTTTTGTTGAGAAATATGGTTCCAATCGGAGTAATACTAGGAAAACCTTTGCAATTGACTGTTGCAATAGAGCAATGCATGGCAGCCCGTTGTGCATCAGCGACCACTTGGCGTATCTGATGCCATTCATTATCAGAAATCATGTCTTGATTCTCTTATTATTTTTTATAAATTTTATAACAACTTACTTAGCTTGGCATTGTCTGAAAAAATTGAAGATAGGGCAATTTAATCAATCTAAAATGCTATTTACATCATAAAAAAAGAGCCACATGAGCTCTTTAAAAAATAGAAAACTCGGCGATTAACCATCATATTCCACATAGTCCCACAGGTTTAAACGGGTTTTAATTTCCTGACGGATCTCTGGCAACATCGGCAATAACGTCCCATCAATCCATAAACTGAGCGCCTGTGCAGAGAGCAATTGCTGTTGTTCATCGACTAGTTGTGCGCCTTTTAAGATCACGCAGGTTTCTTCAAGCGCTTCAGTTTCGACACCTTTGAATAATACCTGTAAATCATGACCGCTATCGTGAATCAACCACTCTAACTCGAGCTGTATATTTTCACTGGATTTTAGAACAACTTGACCCTGAATAATATCGGATTCAGACAGACAATCATGTTCTACCCGAATTTTGGCCAAATACCATTCTTGCTGAGATAAATCATGGAGAGTTTTTACAGGCGTCAGAATATCACTGAATTTAAACTGACGGCTTAAATCAAAAAATTGCATGGGAGTAGAGGGCGAAAAAATCGCAAAATATTGGAAAAGTTGAATTTTAAAGCAAGGCTAATCGCCTGTAAAACCCTTTAAGCGATGATAGCGCCAGATGACTTGACGCTACCATGCCCGGAAAATAGATTCTGTACGTTGTATAATACCAAAGTCATTACAATGTCATTACATTAGCCATTCCCCGGGGAATTTTGTCACCAGATTCATCATAAAACGCTGAAATTTTGTGGTTTCAGGGTCATGTACATGCTGAATAGTACGGCCATCTTTTTGATGCTCTAACCAGATTATTTCATCTTTTTCATTTAGTTTGAGCTGATAGGCCACGCGCGGTAAAAATTGATTCATCGCATTAGAGATTTCCTTTTGAAAATCTTCCGATTTAACCACCAAACCGACTTCGGTGTTCAGATAAGCTGAACGCGGATCAAAATTAAATGAACCCACAAACACCATACCATCCAGATCAAAAAATTTGGCATGTAGACTCGAACTGTTTTTATTTTTGGCAGGGATGATGTCACCGGTCATAATTTCATACCAAGTCCGTTCTGGCCGGACTATATAAGGTTTAAACTCCCAGAGTTCGATGCCATTTTTCAAGAGTTGCTGACGATATTGCTGATAATAAGCATGTACCACAGCTACATCATTGGCCTGAAAAGAATTGGTCAGGATTCTAATTTTGACACCCTGTTGTGCACGCATACTTAAATAATCTGTGCCTTTTTGTGTGGGAATAAAATACGAGGAGACCAGTTCCAGATGATTTTTCGGCTCGCCCATCAGTTCAAGCATATGGGTGTAAATATAATCGCCATTTTTTGCATGCGGACGTGCTTTTGCAGGTGTATCCGCGACAAAATAAGCCGGTGCCCAGTAGATAGGTTGTTTCTTTAAGTGCTCTGCAACTTGTTTTTCGGCAATACCTACTCGGCGTTTTAATTCAGTTTCATCCACTTCTTCGCGCGCAAAATCAGCTCTTAGCCTTTTTAACATTTCCGGATGACCTGAATCATTCAGAGTCTGCCGAACATCATAACTCAGTTTATCATTCCAGAAATTGATGAAGGTCTGATTGGCATTTTCGACGGGTTGACCTGCAAAGAAAATATCGACATCGGTAAACTGGAAATTTTCGCTGGCATCAAAGTATTCACTGCTGATATTGCGGCCACCAGTGACAGCTGCGGTACCGTCTGCAATGATCAGTTTATTGTGCATGCGATGATTGATCTGTTTCATTCTAAAGCCATAATCCAGCGCACGCAAATGACGGAATTTATAAGGATTAAAAATCCGCACTTCAAAGTTTGGGTGTTGGCTTAAGGCCAGCAGTTTATCATCAAGCTGGGTGCCATTTTGGTCATCAATCTGCACTCGCACCTTGACACCGCGATCTGCGGCTTTTAACAGCTGGGCCAGCATTATGTTGCCGATAAAATCATCCTTCCAGATGTAATATTGCAGATCCAGATGATATTGGGCTTTATTGATCAGGTGCAAACGTGCGGCCATACTCATAAAACCATCATAGAGTGGTAAAAAAGCAGTTTTTCCTTCATTCATCTGCTGTTTTGAAATTTGATTATCAATCCAGTGCGCAGGTCGAACCGGCGTGATTTCTGCTTGTTCAGCAGTATTTGCAGCCAGTTCGCAGCCAGAAAGAATCATGCTCAAAGTTAAAATGTTCAAACAAACAAAAGGTGAAGGGTTAGTCATTGATGTTCCATTAATTATAGGATTTTTTATTCCTTATCTTCTGATGTTAATAGTTGAATCTCCGAATAGAAAGAGGTTACTGTTAGTCATCTGTAAATCAGCAAAAAAGGATAGTTTTACATGAAATCACGTGCAGCGGTTGCGTTTGGTCCAGGTCAGCCCTTAAAGATCGTGGAAGTAGATGTTGCTCCACCCAAAGCAGGTGAAGTATTGGTAAAAATTAGCCATACCGGAGTGTGTCATACCGATGCATTCACGTTGTCTGGTGAAGATCCTGAAGGCGTATTTCCGGCGATTTTAGGCCATGAAGGCGCAGGTGTGGTGGTCGAAGTTGGTGAAGGTGTCACCAGTCTGAAACCGGGCGATCACGTAATTCCGCTTTATACTGCTGAATGTGGCGAATGCTTGTTCTGTCAATCTGGCAAAACCAACTTGTGTGTGGCTGTGCGTGCAACTCAAGGTAAGGGTGTCATGCCGGATGGAACCACACGTTTTTCTTATAATGGTGAGCCGATTTATCATTATATGGGCTGCTCAACCTTTTCTGAATATACCGTGGTTGCTGAAGTTTCCCTGGCAAAAATCAATCCTGAAGCCAATCATGAGCATGTCTGCCTGCTCGGCTGTGGCGTAACCACTGGTATTGGTGCGGTGCATAACACGGCCAAAGTCCAAGAAGGCGACAGTGTTGCAGTATTCGGTTTAGGCGGTATCGGTCTGGCTGTGGTACAAGGTGCACGTCAGGCCAAAGCAGGTCGTATTATTGTGGTAGACACCAATCCGGATAAGTTTGAACTGGCAAAACAGTTTGGTGCCACAGATTTCTTAAATCCAAAAGAATTTGATCAGCCAATCCAGCAGGTAATTGTAGAAATGACGGGTTGGGGCGTAGACCATTCATTTGAATGTATCGGTAATGTTGATGTGATGCGTTCAGCGCTTGAATGTGCGCACCGTGGCTGGGGTCAGTCGGTGATTATTGGAGTCGCTGGAGCAGGTAAAGAAATTTCCACCCGTCCATTCCAGTTAGTCACAGGCCGTAAATGGATGGGGACTGCATTCGGTGGAGTGAAGGGTCGTTCACAATTACCAAGCATGGTAGAACAATCCATGAAAGGTGAAATTCAACTTGAACCTTTTGTGACGCATACCATGCCGCTTGAACAGATCAATGATGCTTTTGACCTGATGCATGAAGGCAAATCAATTCGTACCGTTATTCATTTTGAATAAGTGAGCGTTTGATTTTGAAAAGACTGGTTTAATACCGGTCTTTTTTATGTGCGTTTCACTTAATTCAGGATACATTAGTGCATGAAAGCCTGACAGAGAATCACTGAACTAACACAAAGCTGCTAATGTCATTACATTCGAGATGCTTATATTAAATAGAGCGTATCAAAATACGTGATTAAACCATTTTAAAGAATAAGGATAAGCGCTATGTCGAATGATAATTTTGATCGTGATGTAATAAAAAACTCTCCTAAAGATGTGCGTGATGATTTAAATGCCGATCCAATTACCGGTGAACCGGGCGCACACCCTGTTGGTACAGGTGTAGGCGCTGCAGGTGGCGCAGCGGCAGGTGTAGCCATTGGTGCAGCAGGTGGCCCTGTAGGTGCAGCTGTGGGTGGGGTTGTTGGTGCAGTGGTCGGCGGTCTGGCAGGTAAGGGTGTCGGCGAAGCAATGAACCCAACAGAAGAACAAGCTTATTGGCGTGATAATTCCATTAATACACCATACTATTCAGAGGCTCGTACCACCTATAGCGATCTGGATTATGACCGTGATTATGATACGGCGTATCGGGTCGGTTATGAAAACCGCGGCAGCTATGATGCCAATACCCGTTTTGAAGATGTTGAACCTGAGCTTAGAGTAAAATGGGAACAGATGAAGGGCCAATCGCGTTTAAACTGGGAACAGGCGAAATATGCGGTACGTGATGCCTGGAATCGCGTTACACACTAATTTTTAATCTGTGTATTGAAACAAGTTTGATTGGCAAGACCTATATTAAATTTACAGGTTTTGCCAATTTTATCGATATTCAACACTATTCAGTAAATTGATAAATAAAAGTAGAAAAGTTAATAAATATTTTTTTATATTTAATGCTTGTCAAATGCGCAGAGACCGCGTATTTTAATTTTAGATTCACATTTTATGAAAGACATAACATGTTAAAGCAACCTATCATTTCAAACGCATATTTTTATTTCTGGCAGTTTAGATAATTGCCTGAATGCGTTTGGGCAATGAACAGGTTGCCCACCAGTTTATACCTGATCGGCAACCCTGATCAGGTTTTTTTATGCTTATCATTTTTACAAAACTTTGGAGACAGCCATGACAAACTTTAACTATTCATATTTTAACAACTTTTATTGGTCTTACTTTAGTCAGCTCATGACACTCTCGACCTCGTTAATTAGACCCATAACGCTCAAATAAAAGTTTGGACTGATTGCCAGTCCCAGGATTAAAGTCATGAATACCTTAAATACATCACAACAACATCACGCTGAAACCATTTTAACTTTACCTCAGCAACTGAAACAGCAATTGCCCCTGTCTGCGCAATTGGCTCATCAAGTCGCTGAACAACGTCAAACCATTCAAAATATATTAGAAGGCAAGGATCATCGATTAATGGTGGTTACAGGCCCGTGTTCCATTCATGACGAAGCCTCGGCTTTAGAATATGCAGAAAAATTAAAACAGCTACAAGCTCAGGTGTCTGATCAAATTTTTCTGGTCATGCGTGCTTATATCGAAAAACCACGCACGACCGTGGGCTGGAAAGGTTTTCTTTACGATCCGAACCTCGATGGTTCTTCCAATATGCAATTGGGCCTGGAAAAATCCCGTGCTTTATACCTTAAAATTATTGAAATGGGCTTGCCAATTGCATCTGAAATTTTAAGCCCGATGGCAACTGCTTATTTTGATGATCTACTGGCGTGGGGTGCCATTGGTGCACGCACCAGTGAATCGCAAATTCACCGTGAAATCTCAAGTCACATGCCCTACAGCATCGGTTTCAAAAACGGCACTGACGGTTCAATCCAGATTGCTCTGGATGCAATCCAGTCTGCCTCTCATCCGCATCAATTCCTGGGCATGAGTCAGTCCGGTTTACCCTGTATTTTAAACTCTCAGGGCAATCCTAAAGCACATTTGATTTTACGTGGCTCAAACAGTGGGCCGAATTACCAGTGCTCAGAAATCGAGAAAATCAAAGCGAAATACTCAGCAGAATTGCCAGCACTGGTGATTGACTGTAGTCATGGCAACAGTGCGAAAAATCCAATGCTGCAAGCTAAAGTGCTGGAGCAAATCGTCGCAGAACGCCTGCAGACCAATGTTCGCGGCGTGATGCTGGAAAGTCATCTGGTGGATGGCAACCAGAAAATTTCTGCAGAGATGGTGTATGGTCAGTCAGTTACTGATGGATGTCTGGGCTGGGCAAAAACTGAACAGTTGTTGCTTGGCATTGCTCAGCATTTATCGCTTCGCTGTCTAAAACACAGTGCATAAAGCTTTAAAAGCACTTTCTCTGAACAGGTTTGGTGAAAGTGCATTTTATTTTAGAAGCTTAAAGTGCTTCCCAGTAAATTGACTTAACATGAAATACATCACACAAATAAGATGATAAATTTTATAAAATAAATAAAATCTGTTTGTGTCCTCTGATAAATCCCTACACAATTAAAAGACAATATATCCATTTGAATATATAACCTTTTTTTCAATAATTTAATGTCATGGCAGGTTGTTTGGGGATCTTGATGTTTGCAACAGAGCTCTTAGAAGAAGCACGAAAATTCATGCACCACATGCTGACCAAAGTGGTCGAATATGGTGGTTCAGATTTATTTATTACCGCCGACTTTCCACCGAGTATTAAACATCAGGGTTTAATGAAGCCTTTTGGACAGCAAGAACTGACGGCTGAAAAAACCAAGCTGTTTGCCTATAGCCTGATGAATCAAAAGCAGCGCAAGGAATTTGAAACAGAACTGGAGTGCAACTTTGCTATCACTGTGCCGGGTGTTTCGCGTTTTCGGGTCAACGTGTTCCAGCAACAACTCAATGTTGGCATGGTGATTCGTACTATTACTGCAGAAATTCCAAATTTCCAGAAGCTCAAACTTCCTGATTCACTTAAACATGTGATTATGGAAAAACGTGGTCTGGTGCTGGTGGTCGGGGGAACCGGCTCAGGAAAGTCAACCTCGCTCGCGGCGATGATTGACTACCGCAATGAAAATTCAGCCGGGCATATTATTACCGTGGAAGATCCGGTGGAGTATGTACATAAACATAAAAAATCCATGATTACGCATCGTGAAGTCGGTGTGGACTGTCATTCCTGGCACAATGCGCTGAAAAATACCTTGCGTCAGGCACCCGATGTGATTCTGATCGGGGAAATTCGTGATACTGAAACCATGGAACATGCGATTGCTTTTGCCGAAACCGGGCATCTTTGTCTGGGAACTTTGCACTCCAACAATGCCAATCAGACTTTAGACCGGATTATTAACTTCTTCCCGGAAGAACGCCGCAATCAGTTATTGATGGATTTATCCTCGAATATGAAGGCGATTATTTCCCAGCGTCTGATTCGGACGCAGGATGGTAAAGGCCGTCGTGCAGCGATTGAAATCATGTTAAATACACCATTGATTTCCGACCTGATTTTGAAAGGTGAGTTTCATGAGCTGAAAGCGATTATGGCAAAATCCCGTGAATTGGGGATGCAAACCTTTGACCAGGCCTTATTTGAATTGTATAACCAGGGCGAAATTTCTTATGAGGAAGCGTTACGCAATGCCGACTCCACCAATGAATTACGCTTACAGATCAAGCTAAAAAGTAATCGTCAGGATAATGCAGCAGTCGGAGAAAGTACGCAGTTTTCTATGCTACAAAAACCAAAACCTGAAGAAAAATCAGCAGAAAATCAAGCTGTAGCTGAATAAAGACTGTCTTGGGAAACAATCAAAACAGGTAGATTTGAATTCTGCCTGTTTTGGGTTAGCTATTTTTGACTGCTTTAGCCTGAACCACCAGATGAAAATATCCCATACTACTTAGGGTCAAGACAGCACAAATCACAAAAGCAGTTTGATAACTATAAGCGGCAATGATAGCACCGATCAGGACTGAGCCAATGGCAATACCCAGATCATAGCAGGTATAAAAAGTCGAAGTTGCGTAGCCAATCCGGTGTTTTGGTGCACGTTGAATGGCTAAGGTTTGAATGCACGGTTGCACACTACCAAAACCGACTCCGACCAGAACCGCAGCCAGCATAAATCCCCATAAAGTCTGAATCTGGCTCAGTAAAAACAGACCCAGACTAAAAGCCAGCAGTGCCGGATAAATCACGTATTGTGGACCTTTGCGGTCATAAATTTTTCCAGTGATCGGACGCAGGCTCATCATGGAAATTGCAAATATCACAAAGAATAAACCGGCATAGGCCATTAAATCCTTACTGGCTGCAAATGGCGCGATAAAAGACATGATGCTGGCATAAGAAAAGGAAATCAGCATGGCAAGTCCTGCCACAGGCAGTGCTTTCTTTTCGACAAAATCAGTCAGCCCTAGTGATGTTTTCTTGTCGGTGTTGTCGATCATTTTTTCAGGCTCTTTGACCGGAATCAGTAAACAGAAGATAAAGCCGATAAAAACCAAAGCGATCAACAAGGTGCTGACCTGAAAATAAGACCAGTATTCAATTAAACTCAGACCAATTAAAGGCCCCAGGACAATTCCCAGATTGACAGACATGACAAAATAACCCATGCCTTCGCCTTTACGCTGTTCTGGAATAAACTGGTTGACCACCGGCACACAGGCTGTGGTCAGAATACTAAACCAGATGCCATGCAAGAAACGGATGATAAACAGAATCGTGAGCTGATCAGCGAGCAGGTAAGCTAAGGAAAAAAGACTGAAAAATATTTCTGAGACAATTAAAGTTTTGCGTATGCCAAATTTTTCGATAATTAAGCCACTAAAAGGACGTACTGCAATGGCAGAGACCATAAATAAGGTCATGGCCAGACCAGCTTGGGTCAGATTACCACCTAATTCTTTTAAGATATAAATCGGCAAAATTGTGGTTTGCGCAAAATAGAAAATAAATAAAAACAGGTTGTTGGCCAGACACAGTACAAATGACTTGGTCCATAACGGCGCTACAATGGCATTCATGATTATCCTAAAATGATGGGTGATGAGACGCTGGTCTTAGAATGGGGGAATTATTGTTATAAATAAGTGTGGCATATTCAGGAGTGCAGCGCGTCCTGTTCAGTACTTTAGGAAATATACGTGAAAAATACAATAATATTTTAATATGAATATATGTAATTGAAGCCGATTGGGAAAGCGGAACAATATCTATGGCATAAAAAAAATCAGCCCGCAGGCTGATTTTCTAAATATAAGCGGGTTTATAGGCCAGCTTCATATGCTGTATTGGAAAGCAGGTGTTCAACATCTGACATATTGTCTGGTTTGATTTTATAGATCCAGCCTTTGCCATAGGGATCGTCATTAATAAAATCAGGATCATCTTCAAGATCAGGATTGATTTCAACAACAATACCAGAAACAGGTGCATGAATATCAGACGCAGTTTTGACCGATTCAACTACACCGGCTTGCTGACCCGCAGTGATGTGTGAATCAAGATCTGGTGCCTCTACATAGACCAAATCACCTAATGCATCCTGTGCATGGTCGGAAATACCGGTCACAACAAGATCACCCTCAATGCGTACCCATTCATGCGTACTTGCGTACTTTAATTCTGAAGGATGATTCATTGATAACTCCTTAAAAATCTTTAGATCATTTTTGACATGTTTTATACATTCTTTTTGGCCAAAACAAAAGGCTTATGACCCTTTATAAATAAGGATCTTTGCGCCAGTTGCTCGGGCTGCGACCACTCCAGCGTTTAAATGCCCGGCTAAAATTGGCGACATCACTATAACCAAGTTCATCAGCAATCTGCTCCAAGCTAAAGTCGGTCCGGGACAATAACGACGTCGCATGCCGGTAGCGTACTTCATCGACCAGCGTAGAAAAAGAGGTACCTTCAGCCGCCAGCTGACGTTTTAGGGTGCGGTCGGACATATGCAGACGATCTGCCACACTTTCAATACTCAGATAATGCTGCTCGGAATGGGTTAGAATATCACGGACCCGCATCGCAATCCGGTGTCGCTCGCCCAAGGCCGAGAGTTCAGTTTCACACTGGTTAATTGCAATCTGACTGGCAATCGGGTCGGCATGTACCAGCTTGTTCATCAGGTAGCTCTTATCAAAGCTCAAGATCAAATGCGGCTGTTCAAAGCGAAACTGATGATGTGGAAATTTGGCCATAAAGCGCTCAAAGCCTTCCGGTTTTTTGAAATCAAAATCGATTTCTCCAGCGGCATAATCAATTCCGGTAATGGCCTTGGCCATACTGATCATGCCAAAAATCAGTGCAATCGAGATTTCGGTGCGTAAGGGTTCCAGCTGAATATCGGTTTGCAACTGGACTGTAGCCTTGGCACCAAAGGTCGAAAAGAATAGCTGTAAAAAGGGCATACGCAGCTGGATGAAACGGTTGGCCAGTACTAATGCATCGGTAATATCCTTGGCCGTCATGATGGCATAGCCGATAAAACCATGAATAGAAATCCGCATCTGGGTACCCAGATGATAACCAAGTGTCGGTTCACCGCTCAGCTTGAGGGCATGTTTGACCAGTTCATTGGCCACAGGTGTCGGGATGCGAAAATCAGGATCCGCCAGCTGCTCCGTACTTAGGCCAAAGGACTTGAACAACGATTCGTCATTATATCCCCAGCGGGAAATGACATCGAGCAGCAAAAGAGCGTATACACCTGGAATTCCCTGATCTTGGCGTGGAGCAATTGTTTTCATGCGCGATCCGTTGCACTCACTTAAATTTTTTTATTTATGGTCTGATATTGGCATGAAACTGCCATTTTTTTCATTAAAATTGTTGGACAAAGTTTTGGCTATTGCCACAATCATTGTGGCAGATTAGCCTGAATTTCGCCTAAAAATCAATTTAAACCGGAGAAAATCCTCGTTTAAATACCACAATTTTAGTGGTTGAACTAAAAATCATTTTATGATGCTGGTCAAATGCCTGCGTCTGGTAGCTAACGATCCCACGATCAGTTTTGCTTCTGGAGGGCTGAATATCCATGATTTCGACTTCGACGTGAATTTCATCCCCGGGGCGGGTCGGACAAGGCCAACGCAGATGCGACTCTGAACCAATGAGCCCATAAGCCACAGGAAAACATTCAGTCCACAAGCGCATAACCACTGCCGCAGTATGCCAACCACTGGCGGCAATTCCCTGAAATACCGGATGGGCTGCAGCTTGCTGTTCATCAGTATGAAAGACTTGTGGGTCATAAGCCCGGGCAAAATTTTGAATTTCTTCCAGTCCCATATGATATTTACGGCTGCTAAAGCGGTCAGCGATGTTCAAATCTTCCAAATACAGCATTATTCACGATCCTTCGTTGCTTTGATCTGTTGTTGTATCAGTAATCCGCCCGTTTGACGCTGCCAAAGCTGGGCGTAGATTCCATTTAATGCTACCAGTTCATCATGGGTACCTTGCTCGGCAATTTTGCCTTGATCCATTACAATCAGGCGATCCATCTGGGCAATTGTCGATAAACGATGCGCAATGGCAATTACGGTTTTGCCTTGCATCAGATCATCGAGGCTGTTTTGAATGGCCGCTTCGACTTCAGAATCCAGCGCACTGGTGGCTTCATCCAGAATCAAAATGGGTGCATCTTTTAGAAATACCCGTGCGATTGCAACACGTTGACGTTGACCACCAGAAAGTTTTACACCACGCTCACCGACATAAGCCTCATAGCCTCTTTTGCCGCGTAAGTCGGTCAGATGAGGAATAAACTCTTCTGCTTTGGCTTTACGTACCGCTTCATACATCTCTTGATCGGTTGCATCAGGACGACCATATTTGATGTTCTCTGCAACGGTACGATGCAGCAGCGAAGTGTCTTGAGTCACTAAAGCAATGTTCTTACGCAAACTGTCCTGCGTCACATCTTCAATGTTCTGCCCATCGATTAAAATACGACCTTGGTCAAGATGATAAAAATGCAGCAATAACTGAATCAGGGTCGATTTACCTGCGCCTGAACGTCCCACAATCCCGATTTTTTCACCCGGGCGAATGGTCAGGTTAAACTGGTCAATGACATTTTTATCATTATAGGCAAAGCTGACATTGTCGAATTTAATTTCACCATGCTGAAGCTGTAGCTCTTTGGCATTGGGTTTATCTTCAATGGCAATCTTGCGGCCTAAAGTTTTCATACCATCCTGAATGGTCCCGACATTTTCAAACAGGGCAGAGGTCTGCCACATCATAAACTCGGCAATACTGTTCAGTTTGAGTATCATGGCCGTGGTGGCTGCAATAATGCCCAATTCGGCCTGTCCTTCCAGCCATAGCCAGATGGCCGTACCCAACACACCGCCATAGAGAATAATGCTCAGAAATAAAATACTGATTTCATACTGAGCCCCCAGACGCATCTGTTTGTAAACCGTGACCATAAATTCCTGCATGGAGGTTTTAGCATACTGGCTTTCTCGACCAGCATGGGCAAACAGCTTGACAGTCTGGATATTGGTATAGGCATCGGTGACACGGCCGGTCATGACGGCACGCGCATCGGCCTGTGACTTGGAAATCTTGCTTAAACGGGGAATAAAGTACCAGGCCGCACAGATAAATAGCAGTAGCCACACCATCAAAGGGATAACTAAATAGGGAGAAATATTGCCTAAAACGATATTGATGGTGACGAAATAAATCAGCACATAGGCCAGCATATCTCCCAAAATGACCCAGAATTCCCGGATGGCCAGCGCCGTTTGCATGACTTTGGCAGATAAACGTCCGGCAAAATCATTATGGAAAAAATCCAGACTTTGTTTCATCAGTAAATTATGAAAGCGCCAGCGTAACCGCATCGGAAAGTTGCTATACAAAATCTGGTGCTTGATCAGGGATTGGGCACTGGCAAAGAAAATATTGGCCAGCAGGATAATGCTCAGCAAGGTTAGGTTGCTGGCATGTTGTTCCAGAAAAGTATCTGGCTGGCTTTTGCTGAGCCAATTTACCAGATCGCCAATTTTTGAGTAGAGTAAGGCTTCAAAGCTGGCAGCACCGGCCGTACACAGCACCAGAATCAGCAAATAACGGCGCACACCGTAGGCTGCCTGCCAGACAAATGGAAAAAACTTGGTCGGTAAAGGTTGGTTCAGGTTTTTGGTGGGATAGGGATCAACCAGTCTTTCAAGCCATCGAAACATTATCGTACTCTTATCATGCATTTTGCTTTGTAGTGATTATAAAGGATTGAATTTTTTTAAGCCTAGGATTAGATGAAATAGCCACAAAATTATTATCCAAATCAGACTTTACTTTTCATGCCAGATACGTAATTCTAAATCCATAATTATATTAAAGTTTAAACCATTTTTCCTCATAAAAAGAATCAAAAACGAGAGAGCTTAAAGATGAGTATTTGGGTAGTGGCTAGCTGTAAACGAGGCTCAGGAAAAACCACGATTGCGATGTATATCAATGAGTTATTACGTGGGCAAGGCGCGACCTTGCTAATTGATGCCAATCTGGAACCGTATGGTTATGAATGGGCAATTCTGAAAAATAAACAATTTTCTTTCGAGCATCTGGATATCTTAAAACAAGATGGTCGTAGTCTGGATCATCGTCTGGAACTACTGAAACAGCAGTTCGCCTATATTATTGTTGATATTGACAGGCAGGATACATCTGCCTTGCGTTCAGTCCTGAAACATGCAGATAAGCTGATTATTCCCAGTTCCATCAATCCAGAAGATATTCAACTTGAAACCGAACTGGTGCAATTGGCGATTGGGATCGCACAATATAATACTCAATTAAAAATTTATACGGTATTGAATAAGATTCCTGAACAGCAGCAACTTGCAGAAATGAAACAGACACAGCACCTGCTCAAGCATATGCCCGGTGCACAGTTTCTGAACACGGTGATTTATGAGCATCAAAGCTATCATCATTTATTACTAAACGGCGAAAGGATCTGTGAAGAGCAGTTTGACTCAGAACATGATTTTTATAAAATGCTACAAGAACTGATGCAGCCGCAAGCGTCTGTAATCTCAGCCTGAGCATCTCAATATCCAATCTAATATTTGTTTAAGTTGTCGTTTTTTATATTTTTATTTAATTAGACCAATTAAAAAGCCTGAAACTGTAGCCAGTTTCAGGCTTTTATTTTATTTGAAGATTGTCGCAGCTTTTCAGGAAACGCTAAAAGATTCCTTGAGGTCGAAACCTGAAGGTGCCTGATACACTTTTAGGCCAAATTCAGGAATAATCGCCAACAGGTGATCCAGAATATCCGACTGGATATTTTCATACTCGACCCAGACCGTGGTATTGGTAAATGCATAAATTTCCAGAGGCAAACCTTCACTGGTCGGTTGTAACTGACGAACCATCAGCGAGTGATTTTTACTAATTCCCGGATGCTGTTGCAGATAAAACTCCACATAGGCACGGAAAGTCCCCAGATTGGTCAGACGGCGCTGGTTATATTGCGAATGATGGCTGAGCTGCAAGTTAAATTGCTGCAGTTCTTCAGTTTTGGTATTTAGATATTGATCCAGCAGAATAAATTCTTTCAGCTTGTTCTGTTCCTCAGCTGACATGAAATGCACGCTGCTCTGATCGACATGAATGGAACGTTTAATCCGGCGCGCACCGGCTTCCTGCATGCCACGCCAGTTTTTAAAGGTATCCGTCACCAGTTTATTGGTCGGAATGGTGGTGACTGTTTTATCAAAGTTCTGCACGGTAATAGTGTGTAATGACATATCAATGACATCGCCGTCCGCATTTAAAGATGGCATTTCAATCCAGTCACCAATACGCACCATGTCATAAGAGGAAATCTGTACCGAAGCCACCAGCGATAGGATAGTATTTTGGAACACCAGCATCAGTACCGCAGCCATGGCACCAAAACCGGCCAGCAAGGTAAAGACATCTTTCTTGAGGAAAGTCCCCAGAATCATCAGACCACAGACGATGAAGATAATCAGCTTGACCAGTTGCAAATAACCTTTAATCGGTTTGTTGCGCGACTTCGGATTGCGCTGATAAATCAGGTTGAAAATATTCAGCAATTCACCAATTGCCAGAGCAATGGTCAGGAAGATAAAGGCTTGCGCACCCATCTGGATAAAGGTCTCGACCTTGTCAGATAAATGCGGAACGGTGGTAATTCCGTTCATAATCACAATTGCCGGTACAATATTGGCGATACGGCGAATGACGCTATGCTCGGCAACAATTTCATTATGGGCAAAAGGCATTTTGGAAATCAGTTTGCGAATTCCACGAACAACGACTTGTTTGGCAAATAGATTTGCAATAATTGCCAGTAAAATCACGATGCTCAATGAAGAGAACATTTCTAGCCAGGGATACTGATCAGCCCACACTTGTATATTCTGGACAACCTTAAACTGTTCCAACTTATCTTTTCTCACACTGTTAAAATTGTGAAAGAGTTTATAGCTTTAAGCTGAGTTTTTTAATTTTAATTAAACTTTTAATACATATCTTTGGAAAGTGTTTACCTGAAATAGCTTTTAGACTGTGATCTGATATAAAAAAACCGGCCTAAGCCGGTTTAGTATGATATCAAATACTAATAATAACTTACCACATCAGGTCATCCGGAATGACATAGGCTGCATACGGATCTTCTTCATCGGTAATTTGTTCATTTTTCTCTGAATTATTCACAATGATAAAGCCTTGCATCTTGGCATTAATACGATCTCCCAAAGCCTTAGGCAAGAACACATAACTGTCATTTTCACGTGCAATCACCAGACTGCCTGCCACCAGTGCATTATAGATCTGCTGGTTCAGGTAAACCTTCTTGATCTTGCTGTCATCAATAAACTGATACACCGCATCACCATCCGTATCGCGGATTTTGTGCTGGTTAATCATCTGGATGATCGCGGCTTTCAGTTCTTTTTCCTGTAAGGCCGCTTTTTTCTCTAACTCGATGGCTTGGTCTTTGGCCAGTTTCTGCTGCTTGTCTTGCTCAATTTTCGCCTTGATTTCAGCCTCGGTGCTATCACCGGTGCGTTTTTCATGCACAGCCTGTTTAGACAGTTTTTTGGCTTTTTTATTATCGACCAAACCTGCCTTTAACAATTGTGCCTGCAATGCATTTTTAACCATGAGAATGTCCAGAAATTAATCGTGTTGATGTCGATAACGTAAATAAATCACCCAGTAAATCAGACTGAGCATCAGGCTCAGCCCTGCCGGGATCAGGAATGCATTTAATTTTAAATAAGGATAAAGCCAGCTGGCAAGAATACCACCGCTTAAAAAACCGAGCAAAATAAGTAAATGTAAAACGACTCGGCGTGGTTCTACATCTAAGCCGCGTAAACGGTAACCCATGGCCAAGCCAAGGTCGGTCAGTACACCAGATAAATGCGTGGTGCGAATAATGGCACCTTTATAATGGCTGACCATGGCATTTTGCAGACCCATCGCGACACAGGCCCATAACAGGGCATAGCGCGGGAAATAGGGCAATAATAACCAGCAGATCAGAATAAAAAAAGCCACCAGGCTTAAAGGGTAACCATAAAGTCGTCCCAAGCGAAAGTGACTATTTCCTAGAATCAGCCCGCTATACAGAGAACCAATGACATAGCAGAGTGTGACCAGAAGCAGATATAGCATCATGTCTGGCTGCCAGTCCAGCAGCGCCATGGCCAGCATACTGACATTACCGGTCATATGTGAAACAGACTGGTGTAATACCGTCACCAGACCCAGGACGTTAATCATGCCGGCATTGACCGCAAGAAAAAACGCCCCTAATTGTACCCAGGTAGGTAAACGCTGTAATGGCATAACAACATCATTGGCTAAACATATTGATTAATCAATATAAAATCAATTTGATGCGCGGTCTACTGCTGCAGTAAATAAAACATCAGTCGATGAGTTTAGCGCGGTTTCAGTAGAGTCCTGCAATACGCTGATGACCATACCAATCGCAACGACTTGCATGGCGATATCCGAAGAGATCCCGAACAGGCCGCATGCAACTGGAATCAGTAACAATGAACCGCCTGCAACACCAGAAGCACCACATGCCGAGACGGTTGCCACCACAGAAAGAATCAGCATGGTACTAAAGTCCACGCTAATGCCCAAGGTATTGACTGCTGCCAAGGCGAGAACCGTAATAGTCACTGATGCACCACCCATATTGATGGTCGCTCCCAGAGGGATGGCAATGCTTGAAGTCGATTCTTTAACACCCAGACGTTTCGCCAAGTCCAGATTGACCGGAATGTTGGCTGCTGAACTACGGGTAAAGAAGGCGGTAATGCCACTTTCACGTAAGCAGGTGAACACCAGTGGATAAGGATTTTTGCGAGTAACGGCAGCAACAAGCAACGGATTGATGACCAGTGCAACAAACACCATTGTGCCTAACAATACAGTCAACAAATGTACATAGCTCGTCAGCGTGTCCAGACCAGATTCAGCAAAAGTGACTGCCACCAGACCAAAAATACCCACAGGCGCAAAGCTGATCACTAAACGAATCACATAGTTCACTGCAAAGGCTGCATCATTTAAAAGCGTCTTGGTGCTATCCGATGCATGACGGAAAGCGATGCCTAATGCCACTGACCAAGCCAGAATACCAATAAAGTTTGCTTCAGCAATCGCAACGACCGGATTGGTAACAAAACTGAGCAGTAAATTCTTCAGGATTTCTACCAGACTGCCAGGTGGCTGTAAGTCAGCTTGTGCAGCGATATCCAGAAACAGCGTACTTGGAAATAAGATACTCGCAACCACGGCGCTCAGTGCAGCAAGGAACATACCCACTGCATACATGATCATAATCGGTTTGATGGGGGTGTTGGATTGACCCACCTTAAAATTCGCGATAGAAGCTAAAACTAAAATGAAAACCAGAATCGGTGCAACAGACTTCAAGGCTTTAATAAACAGGTCGCCCAATAGGCTTAATGAGGGAGTAGCTTCGGGAAATACCACAGCCACACCCACACCTAAAATAATGGCGATGATGATTCGAGAGACTAAGCTCATGCGCATAAGGGCAGAAAACATAAGGTTGCCTTGTGAAAATTACGAGGGCTAAATTTGGGAAAAAGTTGCGCTATTTTATACTTAATTTAAACAAGGCTTAAAATATATTTTCATATAAAAACCAACATATTGATATTATTGATTTATTCTAAAATTAATTGATTTAAAACAGCGCTTATATTGAAGAAAAACTTCTTAAAATGATGAATAAATAACCACTTTTAAAATTGTATTCATGAAATAAATATCAAAGTTAAATAGATAAATTCAAATTATATTTGAAAATTTAGAAAAGACTACACTTATGACCGGTCGAAATTTCCGGCCATAAGTTCAAGTATCGGCTTTCTTAAATCATATAATCTTTATGCTGCTCAAAGATCTCTGGCGCCAGATCCTGAATCGCCTGAAAATGAGTCAGATAAATGTGGCCGCTCAGATGAATCATCAGCTTCGAGGCTTGTAGCTTGTCCATCACCGGGCCTTTCACTTCGGCAAAATGCAGTCGAATTTTCAGTTTGGCCAATTCCGCATTTAAATCCTCCAGCATTTCCAAAGCGCTTAAATCAATGGCACTGATACTGGAGCAATTTAAAATCACATGTTGCAACTTGTCATTCAGGCTCATCTGATTGATCAGATAACCTTTGAAGCTATTGGCATTCAGAAAAGTCAGATTTTCATCAATCCGCAGTGACAGCACCCGATCGGAGGTACTGACTTGATGACGCTGAATATTACGAAAATGCTGTGTACCTTCGACCAGTCCGAGCACTGCAATATGCGGACGACTGATTCGCCATAACATCAGGATAAACGTCGATATGATCCCAATAATCAGGCCAGTGGAAATATCAATCAGTACCACACCCAGAAAGGTAATCCACATGGCAATACCATCGGCTTTAGAATAACGCCAGGCATCAAAGAAAGGCCGAAAATCGACCAGTTTCCAGATGGAAACAATAATCGTGGCGGCCAGAATGGTCAGGGGCAGATCTTCAAAAAATCTGGTAAAGAATAGGCTGACGAAAATAATCAGAATGGAGGAAAAAACTCCTGCCATGGGGGATTTGGCACCGGCATCGGCATTGACCACGGTACGCGACAGACTGCCAGTAACCGGAAAGGCTGAACTGACGCCTGCACTGATATTGGCAATCCCCAAGGCAATCAATTCCTGATTACTGTTTAAATGACTGCGTTGTTGCAAGGCTGTGGCTTGAGCAATCGACAGTGATTCCACAAAGCTGATCATGGCGATCATGCTAGCACCCGGTAACAAGGTCACAACCAGTTCCCAGTTCCAGTGCGGAAAAGACAAGGGCGGAAAACCGGACGGGATTGCACCCACTGTTTTAATGCCTTGGCCCTTTAAATTCAGAAATACAATCGCTGCAATCCCGAGACATACCAGAATGAGAGGCACAGCCCGTACCAGAAAATCTGTAGAGCCGATCCGGCTTTGTACTGCCTGAGATTTTAGCAACTTGGGCAGATAGATCAGTAAAGCCATCGACAACAGGCCAAATAACAGGCTTGGTAAATGCAGGAGCGGCAGATACTCCAGGAGACTTGTTGTAAATTCTGGAATGTTATTGGCTTTTAAGGGCAGGTCGACCAAGAACTTCAATTGTCCAAAAGCAATTAATAGTGCCGAGGCAATAATAAAGCTCTGAATGACCGGATGACTGATCAGCTGAATTAAGAAACCGAAACGGAATAATCCCAAGAGCAGGGAAATAATACCGACCATGAGTGCTAATAAGGTCGCAGCTTCGATATAGACCGGTGAGCCGACTTCAAACAGTGGATTGAGCGTGGCAAAAGTCATCATTGAAATGATCGCCACCGGGCCAATCGATAAAGTCGAACTGCCACCGAGCAACGCATAAATGATCATTGGCAGGATGCTGGCATATAAGCCCATGATCGGCGGTAAACCGGCCAGCATGGCATAAGCCATCCCCTGAGGAACCAGCATCGCCACGACAATCAGTGCGGCCAGCACATCGGATTTAAATTTGACCGGCGTATAGTCGCTTAACCATGCCCAGGCAGGCAGTCTATGCAAAAGTTTAGACTTGGAATTTGGCATAAAAAGGTCTAAATCACAAATATAGATATATTATGCACAAATTCTGCTAAGAAATCTTAAGGGGTCGAATTTGTGATGATTTATGTTTTTAAAATAAATCAGCTAGGTCTGGCCTCCATTTTCTTGAAGCAGCTATAGCGATTTTCTACAAAGTCGTTATTTCTGCCAGATCAATGGGGTAGAGAAGTGTGTTTTGGCGTTAAATAGTGTTTAAAAATAAACTATTTAATTTGATTCGCACAATACAGCTGATAAAGCGTAGTCAATACCACAATCAAATTTTGATCTTTAATTGAATAATAGATCTGTTTACCATCCCGACGGGTATTCACTACATCACTTTTGCGCAGCATCATGAGCTGCTGGGAAAGTGTTGGCTGTTTAATCTCAGTTATTTCCTCAATTTCTGAAACATTCAGTTCCGCTTGAGAGAGATGGCATAAAATAAGGAGACGGTCGGTATTGGCCAGGGATTTTAAAATGCCAACGACCTGTTCTGCTGAATCGCGCATAGTCGTGATTTCAAAATCGGTTTTCATTCAATATGTCCATTATAAAGTTACAGCCCGTTAATTATACGGGTCTTAGCTCGTAATACCTTGCTAAAAACAGTTAAGTTTTATGGTTTTTAATGAATTGAATTATCAATTAAAATTATATTTTAAATATTGATAGATAAGATAAATTTATTGCATAGTGCAGAAAGTATTTTAGTTCACATTCGTGCAATCAAGTGCAAGTTTCATCAAACATCTACAAAGCAAAAAAATGCTTGTATGATGTTTAAGCGACTTGAACCAATAACATCAGGGATATCATCATGAGTACAGATTCAGCTTTTCCAACACCGAATAATTTAGGTATAGCGGTGTATAGTAATAATGCAGACGCGATTGGAAATACACCGCTTGTTCGTATTAATCGTGTGATTTCCGGTCCAGCCACTGTACTTGCGAAAATTGAAAGCCGTAATCCGGCATTTTCAGTCAAGTGCCGTATTGGTGCAGCATTGATTAATGATGCTGAAAAATCTGGCAAGCTCAAACCCGGTATGCATATTGTCGAGCCGACTAGTGGCAATACCGGTATTGCATTGGCTTTTGTTGCGGCAGCCAAAGGTTATGACATTACTTTGACCATGCCTTCAAGCATGAGTATTGAACGCCGTAAGGTGGTGAAAGCATTAGGTGCCAATCTGGTACTAACTGATCCGGCCAAAGGCATGAAGGGCGCGATTGAAGAAGCACAACGTCTAGTCAATGAAAATCCTGAACTGTACTACCTGCCACAACAGTTTGAAAATCCGGCCAATCCTAAAATTCATGAAGAAACCACAGGTCCAGAAATCTGGGAAGCGACTGCGGGAAATGTCGATATTCTGGTGGCAGGTGTCGGAACGGGTGGAACCATTACCGGTATTTCACGCTACTTTGAAAAGGTAAAAAATAAGCCTTTATATTCAGTGGCGGTGGAACCTGCTGAGTCTGCAATTATTGGTCAGGCTAAACGCGGTGAAGACATTACACCTGGACCACATAAAATTCAGGGGATTGGTGCCAACTTCATTCCGGGCAATCTGGACCTAGACCTCGTTGATGAAGTGATTGCCATTAATAGTGCAGATGCAGTCGAGTGGGCGCGTAAAACGGCAGCTCAGGAAGGTATCCTGGTTGGCATTTCAAGTGGCGCGGCTATGGCAGCAGCAGCCCAATTGGCGGCTCGCCCTGAAAATGCTGGTAAAAATATTGTGGTGATTTTGCCAGACGGTGGTGAACGTTACCTGTCTTCGATCTTATTTGAAGATATTTCTGCCGAATAACATTGATGCATTTTATATTTTAAATACTGGCATACAAGCCCGAAGTCATCTTCGGGCTTTTTTATTGGGTGACTTTAAATCGCAGCAGACAGCTGCATTATTTTTAAAATAGTCAGATGAAAGACTTGACCTTACCATGATGGGAATGTTTAAGCTATAACATCAACAATGAGTTGAGGCATGGAGATGGGTATGGCAGAACAAGATAGCAACCGCTTATATGAGCAGCAGGTGCAGATTGGCGGTATGACCTGTACCTCCTGTGTCGCTCGCGTGGAAAAAGCCTTGAAAAAAATTGAAGGCGTGGTCGAGGCGTCTGTCAATCTATCGACTGAAAAAGCTTTTATTAAAAGCCAGCAGCCGATTGCTGCCGCTGCGCTGGTTCAAGCAATTGAAAAATCCGGTTTCGATGTACCGACGCAACAGTTTGATTTGAACATTGAAGACATGACCTGTGCATCCTGTGTGGCTCGCGTAGAAAAAGCCCTAAAAAAAGTGGAGGGCGTGCTGGATGCACAAGTGAATCTGGCCACTGAAAAGGCGCATGTGAGTGCGATCAATTCTGTGCCATTGTCCAAGCTGACTCAAGCCCTGCAAAAAGCCGGTTTTGATATTCAGAGCGATCGCATTGAACTGGCTATTGAAGGCATGACTTGCGCTTCATGTGTGGCACGTGTGGAAAAAGCTTTAATGAAAGTAGAAAGTGTCAGCGAAGCACAGGTCAATCTGGCCACCGAAACTGCCTGGGTGAAAGCCTCGCATGCCCAGATTCCGGCCTTGATTGCTGAGGTGGAGAAAGCCGGTTATCAGGCCACCATAAAATCTGGTAGGGATATGTCGACAGATAGCCATGATGCTTTTCAGGAAAAGAAAGCCAATGAAACGGCACAACTGAAACGAGATTTATGGCTTGCAGTCATTCTGACAGCGCCTGTATTTATTCTGGAAATGGGCTCGCATCTGATTCCGGCATTTCATCATTTTATTGCCCATACGCTGGGAACCCAGAACAGCTGGTATCTGCAGTTTGTGCTGACCACTTTGGTGCTGATTATTCCGGGGCGGCGTTTTTATCAGCATGGTATTCCAGCTTTATTGCGTCTGGCACCAGATATGAACTCGCTGGTGGCTGTTGGAACCATTGCAGCTTACGGATTTTCCTGTATTGCGACCTTTTTTCCGCAGTTGTTACCCCAGTCCACCGTACATGTGTACTTTGAAGCGGCCGCCGTTATTGTCGCGCTGATTTTACTGGGGCGTTATCTGGAAGCCAAAGCCAAAGGTAAAACCTCAGAAGCGATTCAGTATCTGGTCGGCTTGCAACCGAAAACGGCACGGGTACAACAGAATGATCACTGGGTTGATCTGGCAATTGCAGATGTGCAACAAGGGATGCTGATTGAAATCCGTCCAGGTGAAAAAGTTGCTGTCGATGGTGAAGTGGTTGCCGGACAAAGTTATATTGATGAAGCGATGATTAGCGGTGAGCCTTTACCTGTGGCCAAGCAGGTTGGCGATCAGGTGGTCGGCGGTACGGTAAACCAGAACGGAACCTTGCAAATCAAGGCTACTGCGGTCGGTCAGGATTCGGTACTGGCGCAGATTATTCAAATGGTAGAACAGGCGCAAGGCTCAAAATTGCCGATTCAGGCCGTGGTTGATAAAGTTACTTTATGGTTTGTGCCGGCTGTTATGGCGCTAGCGGCCTTGACCTTTATAGTATGGTTCCTGTTTGGGCCTGAGCCGAATCTGACCTATGCATTGGTCAACGCCGTGGCGGTGCTGATTATTGCCTGTCCATGTGCGATGGGACTGGCGACTCCTACTTCAATTATGGTCGGAACTGGACGTGCAGCAGAACTGGGCGTGCTGTTTCGTAAGGGCGAAGCATTGCAGTTATTGCAGCAAACCAAAGTCGTCGCCCTAGATAAAACTGGAACCTTGACTGAAGGAAAACCGCTTCTGACCGACTTTGAAGTTACGGCAGATTTTAATCAGCAGGAGGTATTGCAGCTCGTCGCTTCAGTGGAGGCTAAATCTGAACATCCGATTGCCCACGCCATCGTCCACGCTGCTCGTGAGCAAGAGCTGGAACTTTTGGAAGTGACGGACTTTGATTCGATCACTGGTGCAGGGGTAAAAGCACAGGTGTCCGGTCAGCAGCTGCATATCGGTGCGGAACGTTTGATGCAGGATTTGGGTCTAAATGTCGATCTGTTTAGAACCACTGCACAAAAGCTCGGTGATCAGGGTCGTAGTCCTTTATATGTAGCGATTAATCAAAAGCTGGCTGCGATTATTGCTGTCGCTGACCCGATTAAACCGACTACTTATAGCGCGATTCAGGCCTTACATGACCAAGGCCTCAAAGTAGCGATGATTACGGGTGATAATCAGCATACCGCACAGGCGATCGCCAAACAGTTGAAAATCGATCAGGTGATTGCCGAAGTCTTGCCGCATGAAAAAGTCGATGCAGTACGTCAACTCCAGCAGCAATACGGCGTGCTCACTTTTGTCGGGGATGGAATCAATGATGCACCTGCATTGGCACAGGCCGATGTCGGTATGGCGATTGGTACCGGCACTGATGTCGCGATTGAAGCAGCCGATGTGGTGTTGATGTCAGGCAATTTACAGCATGTGGCGACAGGCATCGGCTTGAGTCAGGCCACTATGCGCAATATCAAACAGAATCTGTTTTGGGCCTTTGTCTATAATATTGCCTTAATTCCGATTGCCGCAGGTGTGCTGTATCCGTTTTGGGGCATTCTGTTATCGCCAATGTTTGCCGCAGGCGCGATGGCACTATCCTCCGTGTTCGTCGTCAGCAATGCCTTGAGATTAAAAGCCTATCAACCGGTGCAGTTTAAGGAGTCAGTATGATGAATATTGGTCAGGCCGCAAAACGGTCCGGCATCTCTGCGAAAATGATTCGTTATTATGAAGACATTGGTTTGTTGCCGGCTCCGAAACGTAGTGATACAGGTTATCGGGTTTATAGTGACGCGGACATTAAAACCTTAAGTTTTATCCAGCATGCACGTGAACTGGGCTTTTCTTCAGAGCAGATGAAAGAATTACTCGGCCTGTGGCTGAACAGCTCACGCCAAAGTAGTGAGGTCAAACAGTTGGCACAAAAACATATCCAGTTTTTACAACAGAAAATTGCCGATATGCAGCATATGCTATTAATTTTACAGCAATCGGTTGAGCAGTGTGCCGGCAATGAACAGTCCGATTGCCAGATTTTAAAACAGATTGAACAGGGTATCATTCCTGAGCAGCACTGACCTGATCTTCAATTAAATTTAGGTTAAATATAGTCTGCTGAATCCTATAAACTTTAAACCGATCCTATGGAGCTAAACATGAAATTCCGTATTGAAAACATGACCTGTGGTGGCTGCGCGCGCAGTGTTACTGCGACGATTAAAGATCTGGATGAAAATGCTACTGTGAATATTGATGTGGCGACTAAGCTGGTTGAAGTTGAATCGACAGTCAGTGAGTCTGAGATTGTTGCAGCTTTAACCGAAGATGGTTTCCCGCCTGTGGCAGCCTGATCGTTGTCGTGTTAGATCACTCTTAATGATCATATGAAATCATACAGCCAAATAAAAAATGCCTGATCGAATCAGGCATTTTTTATTTTAGTGATTATACCGATGAGATTTTATCTGGCGTCATCAGCGCCTGATTAATATACAGCTTAATCAGACGTTCACGTGACCCAATCGCTTTTTGGTAATTGGTCGAATTTAATAACAGCGAAGCGCCATAGGTGACTGTCCAGATATAAGACAAATAATCCCGAATCGACATGGCACTTTCTAAAGCCACCAGATAATCATGGGTGATGTCTTTAATCCGGATAATCCGTTCTTCACGAATACGATAAAGCTCCTGAAATAATTCTTTCAGATTTTTTTCGTTATTGGTTAAACGCTCTTCAATGACATGCAACAGGATGGTTCGGTTTGAATTGAGCATGTGATAGAGCATATATTGTGAAACATAATTTTTAATATCGTTATTATGCTTTTTTGATATTTCTAGAATTCTTTTTTCATTCAGAATAATCAGTTCTAAATATAACTGGTTCTTGCTTTTAAAATGTTTGTAGATGGTTCCTTTTGCGATGTCCAGTTCACTGGCCAGCTCACTCAGGGTAATGTCCTGATTATTATCCAGTAGCAGGCTTTCCGCCATGCTCAGGATCTTCTCTTTACGAAGAAGGAAGTTCTGCTGTCTTACAGTCGTCATCTTCTTGGTCCATACTTTTCGAAAAAGAACCTTTAAAGAATATGCAATTTTGCACGCGATGGCTATAAAACTAAGGTCGTGATATTTATCTCATTTTGTATATTTATGCAGCAACTGCTGACAAATAAAAATAGCGATGCTGAGCAGCCAGAAATATTGTCAAGAAAACTGAACCCTAGAGATCAACTTTGCTAAATAAAATTCCATTTTCAGTATAATTATTTTATTGTTTCAGCGCACGAAGCTAAATCCTTTGACTGTTTTAAGCCCATATTCATCAAGGTTTAGTGCGGAAAGCAGATCAATATTAAGCTGGTAGATTCAGTCACTTATACTGAACATAAAGACGTGATTTTCAATGCAACTTTATGAATCTAGATATAGATTTAATACTGCAGGAATTGGATATCTCGATTTTAAAATCGCCTGCCTGGATTCTAATGAAAATTAGAAAATATTTGGCAACAGGATTGAGTATCACCCTTTAAGGAATTTAAAAATGCCGATTTATAATGCGCCTCTAAAAGACATGGAATTTATTTTAAATGATGTATTCCAAGCTGAACAATTTTGGCAAGGTAATGAAAATCTTGCACATTTAGATATGGCGACGGCAAATGCAATTCTGGAAGAGATGGCCAAATTTTCCAAGAATGTCATTCTTGACCTGAATCGTCCTGCTGATGAAGAAGGTGGTGCTCAGTTTAACAATGGTGTGGTGACGACACCCAAAGGTTTTAAAGAAGCTTTCAGACAGTTTGCCGAAGGTGGCTGGGTCGGTCTGGGTGCTCCTGAAGAATGGGGCGGGCAAAACATGCCGAAGATGCTCACGGTTCTGGCGGATGAAATGATCTGGAGCACCAATCCATCTTTTATGCTTTATCCACTACTCACTGTGGGTGCAGGTATGGCCATCAATGACCGCGCCTCACAGGAACAGAAAGAAACTTATTTACCAAAATTCTATACGGGTGAATGGTCGGGCACCATGTGTCTGACTGAACCACATTCCGGCACAGATCTTGGCATTATCAAGACCAAAGCTGAACCGAATGAAGATGGTTCATATAATATTACCGGTACCAAAATTTTTATTACCAGCGGCGAGCATGATCTGAGTGAAAATATCATTCATCTGGTGCTGGCAAAAACTCCGAATGCACCAGCAGGTTCACGTGGTATTTCATTATTTATTGTGCCGAAATTCCTGGTCAATGCAGATGGATCACTGGGTGAGCGTAATGCAGTATCTGCCGGTTCAATCGAACATAAAATGGGAATTAAAGGCTCGGCGACCTGCGTCATGAACTTTGACGGCGCCAAGGGCTATATGGTTGGCAATGAAAATGAAGGTCTGGCCGGCATGTTCGTGATGATGAACTACGAACGTTTGTCTATGGGAATTCAGGGCATTGGTGCAGCAGAATTTGCCTACCAGAATGCGGCACAATATGCGACGGACCGTTTACAGGGCCGTGCATCAACTGGTGCAAAATCTCCAGAAAAACCAGCCGATTCAATTCTAGTCCATGGCGATGTACGCCGTATGCTGCTCAATGTACGTGCTAACAATGAAGCTTCACGTGCGTTTGCGGTGTATGTAGGTCAACAACTGGATATTACCAAATACTCAACCGACCCTGAAGCGGTGCGTAAAGCGACTGACCGTGTGGCGCTGTTAACGCCAATCGCCAAAGCTTATTTGACCGACAAGGCACTGGATTCTGCACTGGAAGCGCAAATGTGCTTCGGTGGTCATGGTTATATCCGTGAATGGGGCATGGAACAGTGTATTCGTGACCTGCGTATTTCACAGATTTATGAAGGCACCAATGGCGTGCAGGCGATTGACCTGATTGGGCGTAAAACCACCAAATGTAATGGGGCTTATATCGCGGAATATATTGCTGAAATCCGTGAATTTGCCCAAAATTTACATGATTCATTGACGATTAAAACGGCGACATTAGAAGCCTGCCAGCAACTTGAAGATATCACCAAATTCATCGTCGAGCAGTCTAAGCTGAACCCTGATTTTGCTAATTCGATTGCTGTCGATTATTTACATGCGGTTGGGCTGCTCAGCTTTGTCTATATGTATGCGCGGATTAGCAAAGCCGCCGCAGCCAAAGACGATAGTTACTTCCAGAACAAACTGGTACTGGCCAACTACTATGTTGCCAAAGTACTTCCGGATTTGAGTGCACGAATCCAGCGTATTCAGGCCGGTGCGGAACTGGTCATGCAATTGCCTGAAGCATATTTTACCGCACAGGCTTAACCCGCAATGATTGCGAAGGACCAGCCCTACAGTGCTTTGGCTATGTAGGGTTGATAACAATGATGAAAAAGGATGAAACTAAAATGATCGTAATTGTAGATGCAGTACGTACCGCGATGGGCGGTTTTCAAGGTTCATTGTCAAGCTGTACCGCGCCAGATTTGGGTGCTGTGGCAATTAAAGAAGTAGTGGCACGTGCAGGTCTGTCGGCCAATGATATTGATGAAGTGATTATGGGCTGCGTTCTTCCTGCTGGTTTAAAACAGGGTCCGGCACGTCAGGCCATGCGTCAGGCGGGTCTACCGGATTCCACGGGGGCGACCACGATTAATAAAATTTGTGGTTCTGGTATGAAAGCCGTGATGCAGGCAGCAGATGCGATCAAAGCCGGTTCAGCAGAGATTGTGGTGGCTGGCGGTATGGAGTCGATGTCGAACGCACCATATTTGATGGACAAGGCACGTGCCGGATTCCGTATGGGACATGGCAAAGTCACGGATCACATGTTCCAGGAAGGTCTGGAAGATGCAGAAACAGGTCTGTCGATGGGAATTCTGGCACAGGAAATGGCAGATAAAAAAGGCTATACACGCGAACAGCAGGACGATTATGCCATTGGCTCATTAAACAAAGCGGTGACGGCTGTTCAGCAAGGCTTCTTTAAAGATGAAATCGTAGCAGTCACTGTCAGTAACCGTAAAGGCGATGTAGTGGTTGAGCAGGATGAACAACCTTTAAATGCCAAAACAGACAAAATTCCAAGCTTGCGTCCAGCCTTCAAAAAAGACGGAACCATTACCGCAGCAAATGCCAGTTCAATTTCAGACGGTGCTTCAGCACTGGTGGTCACCTCTAGTGAAATTGCTGCACAGCGTAACTTAAAACCGCTGGCTAATATTCTGGCCTATGCCAGCCATTCGCAGCATCCTTCAGAATTCACCATTGCACCTGTCGGTGCGATTGAAAAAGTGCTGAAAAAAACCGGTTGGGATGCCGCCGATGTGGACCTTTGGGAAATCAATGAGGCTTTTGCCATGGTGACGATGCTAGCCATTGATGGCTTTGAACTGGATACTGCAAAAGTCAACATCAACGGTGGCGCATGTGCGCTCGGTCATCCACTGGGGTCTTCTGGTTCCCGTATTATTGTGACCTTGATTCATGCCTTAAAACGTACTGGTGGCAAGAAAGGTATTGCCGCACTGTGTATCGGTGGCGGTGAAGCAACTGCGATTGCAGTGGAACTGGTTTAAGTCCAGCCAAAATTCAATGCTCGAATTAGCAAAATTAATTATTGATTGATTTAGACGCTAATGCTCTTGGTTCACCAGGAGCAGACGCCTCTTTATTTTATATTTTTGAGATTTTTTATGAACGGTTTAGAGCGCATTCGTTTGCTCCCATTACAAGATAAAGTCGTATCTGTCGAAAAAGCACTACAACTGATTCAAGATGGCGATGTAGTTGGTTTAAGTGGTTTTGGGGGGCAGGTGAAGCGAAAACTGTGCCTTTGGCCTTGGCTGAATATGCACAGAAGTATCCAATTCATATTACCTTGGCGACAGGCGCAAGTCTGGGGAACCGGATTGATGGAAAACTCAATGAAGCACATGTCATAACCCGCCGTTATCCTTATCAGGCAGATCCTTCTTTACGTAAAGCGATTAATGCCGGTGAAGTGATGTATGTCGATCAGCATCTCTCTGAACTGGCCGATAATATCCGTCATAAAAACTTGCCAGCGATTAATGTGGCTGTAATTGCTGCAACTGCGATTACTGAAGACGGTCAGATTATTCCGACAGGCTCTTGCGGAAATTCTGCAAATTTCATCGAAATGGCAGATCGGGTCATTATTGAAATTAATATGACGATTAATCCCGTACTAGAAGGTGTTCACGATATCTATGTACCTCAAGCGCGCCCAAACCGCGAGCCAATTCCTCTGACTCAAGCCAGTGACAAAATTGGAACAATCGGGATTCATGTTGCACCTGAAAAAATTTCTGCGATTGTCATCAATGAGATTCCAGACACTTCCTTTGGCATGGACGAACCGGATCAAGAAACGCTGGCGATTGCCAGTCACCTGATTCATTTCTTTGAACAGGAAGTGGCAGCAGGGCGTTTACCTGAAAATCTGGGGCCGCTGCAATCCGGTGTGGGCTCCGTGGCCAATGCGGTCTTTGCCGGCTTCGAACATTCCAATTTCAATAATCTGGAAATGTATTCTGAAGTCTTGCAGGATTGCACTTTCCAGCTTATCGATTCAGGCAAGATGACCTTTGCTTCAGGTTGCTCCATGACCCTGACCGATGACTGTGCCGCACGAGTGATGAACAATTTTGATCGATACAAAGATAAAATTGTCTTGCGTCCACAGGAACTTTCCAATAATCCTGAACTGATTCGCCGTCTTGGGATTATTGCGATTAATACAGCACTTGAGTTTGATATTTACGGAAATGTGAATTCAACCCATGTTACTGGAACCAAGATGATGAACGGCATTGGAGGCTCGGGAGATTTTACCCGTCATGCGCATATTGCCATCTTTGTGACCAAATCCTATGCCAAAGGTGGTGCGATTTCTTCAGTCGTTCCCCTAGTCAGCCATACCGACCATACCGATCATGACGTTGATATTCTGGTGACTGAGCAAGGTTTAGCAGATCTGCGCGGTTTGGCACCGCGTGAACGTGCCCGCAAGATTATCGATATCTGTGCTCATCCAGATTACCGCGAAAGTTTAAATCATTATTTTGAGCGTGCCTGTGCGCGTGGTGGTCAGACACCGCATTTGTTGAATGAAGCTTTGTCTTGGCATGCCCAATTTGAAGAAACCGGTTCAATGAAAACCGCTTAATACGTTTAATCGCATTGATCATCAAATAAAGCCCGTCGTATACGGGCTTTATTCATTTTATTACATTCAGTTTTTTGTCGTTTAGAGATCATTTGGATGATTTAAAAACTTTTTCCAGTACATGCCGATGTATAAATCGAAGCTTGTCTTCTACCGCTTCGGTCAGCTTGAATGGGTAGGCATCTTCCAGACCCATACAACGGTTCAAGGCATTTAAATTAAAGGTTAAGGTAACCCAGTTTGCAAGAATATGTTCAACATCCTGTCCGCCAATTGGACATTCTTTAAAATCCATGCTGGCCAGATAGCCACCATTGCCAATAACGCGGATTCCAGCATAGTAAGCAGTTTCCAGTGTTTCCATCATATGCAGATAATGCGCCCAGGTTTCTGCCCAGTCTTCCCAAGGATGTGCGGTGGCATAAGCACTAATATAGTTTTCCTGCCAGTTGATCGGGGCGCCGTCATTATAATAAGTTTGCAGCGCCTCACTGTAATTTTGCCGCTCATCACCAAAATAGTGACGAAACTCTTCAATCAGTTCCGGATGTAAGTGTTGCATCAGTGCAAAATAGTAATGTCCGCTTTCATGGCGAAAATGGCCCAATAAAGTCCGGTAATTTTCTCCCATATTCACGCGCGTTGTTTCACGATACACCACATCCGCCTCAATCGCATTTAAGGTAATCACACCATTGGCATGACCAATCAAAACCGGCTGATCATCTTCAGGCAGTAAAAAATCAAAACGCAGGCCAAATGGATCATCTTCAGATTTTTTGGGGCGTGGCATCATGTTCATACGCTGCGCCAAATAAAGGAAGCGGCGTTTGGCCTCTTCCAGTCGAAACCAGTAAATCAGGTTCTCTGAATTTTCCAGATCAGGAATCACATGAGTGAGTTGACAGGACTCACAAAAATCTTCATCTTCATTACTGGGAATCATCCAGTTACATACCTGATAGTGCGTATAGTTATGACAGGGTTTATAACTGGCATGCTGATAACTTTTGGAGACTGGAATCCATTGATCAGCACTCTGCTTTTTAAATGCGCACAATTCTTTTTCCGAAGCGACATAGCCGATTGGTGACATACAATGATCACAGACTGATTTGTAAAAAAATAGCTGTTGCTGGCAGACGGCGCATTCAAAATGTTTCATCTAAACTCCCTGTAGGGAAGCAAACTGTCTAGAATGCCTACCTAAATTTCATCCTATTGTAATAACATCATAAAAATTTTAATAAAAACTCTATATGGCTGAATTGTAAATGGAGGATGCTTGGCATTATATTGTGAGCTAAATAACTCGTTATTTTTAAATAGAAAAAGATTGCTTAGAGAAATACAAATTGACAGATGATCTGTTTTTGCAACAAAGCCAGGTTAAGGTGAAATTTAAAATAATATGAACATTAGAAAAGCTACTGTTCAGGATACATCTGCTATCGTAGAAGTCATTGCACCATTTGTAGAGGCTGTCACTACGGCAGAAGAGGGACGCTTACGTTTTAAAGCTGAAGTAATTCAAACCATTTTTGAACGGCCAGATAATTTATTATTATGTGGCTGAAATTGACCGCAGAATAGTCGGTGTGGTGGCTTATATAGCACCTGTACATTTCATGCATTTTTTCTTGAATAAGGCTTATCAAGGTCAAGGTTACGGTCGCCAAATGTGGCGCTTTTTAGAAAAACATATTCGTAGCCAAGGTCATCAATCTATTACTGTAAAATCCAGTTTATATGCTTTGGATATTTATAAACGCTTCGGTTTTGTTGAAATGGGCGAATACACTGAGGAAAATGGCATTCGTTTTATTCCCATGCGAAAAGACTATTTAGCTGAAATTTAAACTATCTAAAAACAATCCAAACTTTCCGCTATTCACCTTCACTCCATTTTTAATTAGTCATGCCTTTTACTTAGGCATAGAATTGGTTCACTTTTGTTATATATGCAAATCATTTTATGGCAATCAGTTGGATCTTTTTCACCTTAATGGCTGCATTTATGCAGGCATGGCGCAATGCATTTCAAAAACAGCTGAGCACTACGGTCGATGTTTGGGGGGTCACGCTGGCACGGTTTATCTTTGCCTTACCTTTTGCCATGGTCTATCTATACAGCCTGTATCACTTCAAGCCCGTTGAAAATATTATCCATTTTACTCCCAGGTTTTGGGTCTATATTGTGATTGCCGGTTCGAGCCAGATTTTAGCAACTGCATTGATGGTGAAGCTGTTTCAACAAAAAAATTATGCGATTGGGGTCGGTTTGGCTAAAAGTGAAGCCATTCTTGCCGCCGTCATTGGTGTCGTGTTTTTAGCCGATCATTTATCGGTACTGGCCTGGATCGGTGTGGTACTCGGTGCTTATGCTGTATTCCTGCTGAGTAAAGGCCAGCAGATCAGTGGATTTTCTGCCCAGACCTTAGCGATTGGAATCGGCAGCGGCTTAAGTTTTGCGATTACCTCACTCTTGGTCAGGGAGGCGAGTCTGGAGCTAAGCACATTGCCAACTGTCCATCGTGCTGCATGGGTACTGCTGATGGTCATCAGTTTTCAATGCATCAGTATGCTGATCTATCTGAGTCTATTTAGCCGCCAGACTTTAGTGGCCATGTGGCAACGCTTGAGATTAACCTTTAAAGTCAGCGTGTGCAGCTTTATGGCATCGCTGGGCTGGTTTACTGCCATGAGCATGATGAGTGTGCCCATTGTCAAAACACTAGGTCAAATCGAGATTTTATTTAGTATGCTGATTTCTGCATATTTCTTTAAGGAGAAACTGGCACGTGCCGAACATTGGGGGTTGGGCTTGGTGGTGATCGCTGCGATTTTGGTCATTTGGGCTTAATGCTGACTCCATCTTGATAAAAAAAAGCCACTGATGATGATCAGTGGCTTTTTTCTTTTTTTGAGCAGTTTAAGCTGCAATAAATGCCTGAACTGCCTGATTGAACGCTTCAGGTTGCTCGACATTGGAAATATGCGATGCATTGATTTCAAACAGTTGGCTATTGGCAATGCTGGCTTGCATCGACTGACCATCAGCAACAGTCGTTACAGGATCTTGCTGACCTGCCACAATCAATACAGGAACTGAAATTGTCTTTAACTGTTCACGTAAATCCGCTTTAGCCAAAGCTTCACAGCAACTCGCATAACCTTCCGGGCTGCCAGCTCCAAGGTCGTTTGAAAGTTCTGCAACAATTGCTGCGTTGCTTTGAATAAAGGGTTCGGTAAACCAGCGTGATGCTGCGGTCGATGCAATCGGTGCCAAGCCTTGCTCACGCACCAGTGCAGCACGTTCCAGCCAGGCCTGTTCCTGACCGATTTTGGCTGCCGTATTACACACAATCACTTGGTTAAAGCGTTCTGGGCGGTTAATTGCCAGCCATTGGCCAGTCAGACCACCCATGGAAATGCCACAGAAAGCAGCTTTCTGGATATTTAAATGATCCAGTAGATTCACTACATCTTGACCCAGTTGATCCAGGGTATATGGCCCTTGTGGTGCGCTCGAGCCACCGTGACCACGGGTGTCATAACACACCACGAAATAATCTTTCTGGAAAAAGTCAATTTGTGGCTGCCACATGCTGAATTTGGTGCCCAATGAATTGGAGAACACAATTGCAGGTTTAGAGGCATCCCCAAAAGTCTGGTAATTAATTTGTGCATCGTTAGATGTAAATGTTGGCATTAAAATCCCTCCCGACCTCCCTTTAAAAAAGGGAGGGGAAATTTTCATTAAGTGATATTGCTTTTAGACGCGTTCGATAATCAAAGCAATACCTTGACCGACACCAATACACATTGAACAGAGTGCATATTGACCGCCAGTTTGTTCCAGCTGGTTCAAGGCAGTGGTCACCAGACGTGCACCAGAGGCGCCGAGTGGATGACCCAATGCAATTGCGCCACCGTTCGGATTGACTTTTTCCGAGCCGTCTTCAATGCCTAGATCACGGGTACATGCCAACGCTTGAGCAGCAAAGGCTTCATTCAACTCGATCACATCCATCTGCTCTAAAGTCAGACCGGTTTGCGCCAATAGTTTCTTGATGGCAGGTGCTGGACCAAAGCCCATGATGCGTGGTTCAACACCAACGACGGTTGAACCAATAATTTTGGCACGTGGTTTTAAACCGTGCTGAGCAACCGCTTCATCAGATGCAATCAGTAGGGCAGCCGCACCATCGTTAATTCCTGAAGCATTACCCGCCGTTACCGTACCATCTGCTTTCACCACAGGCTTCAGTTTTGCCAGAGCTTCTGCAGTTGTAGATGCACGTGGATGTTCATCAGTATCGACAACGATCGGCTCGCCTTTACGCTGCGGAATCACTACAGGAATAATTTCATTGGCAAAGAAACCATTGGCCTGTGCTGCTGCGGTACGTTGCTGGCTGGTCAGGGCAAACTTGTCCTGGTCTTCACGGTTGATGTTGAACTGTTCCGCCAGATTTTCAGCAGTTTGTGGCATGGTTTCCACGCCGTACATTTCTTTCAGTTTCGGGTTAATGAAACGCCAGCCCATGGTGGTATCTTCGATTTTCTGACTACGGCCATAGGCGGTTTCTGATTTGCCCATGACAAAGGGTGCACGAGACATTGACTCGACACCACCGGCAATAATCAGATGGGCTTCACCCGCTTTAATCGCACGCGCAGCCATGGAGATAGTATCTAGCGATGAACCACATAGGCGGTTGACTGTAGTTGCAGGCACTTGATAAGGCACACCTGCAAGCAGCGCTGACATGCGGCCAACGTTACGGTTATCTTCACCGGCCTGGTTGGCACAGCCATAGATCACATCATCGACCTGTTCCCAGTTCACCGATGGATTACGTTCTATTAAGGCCTTGATTGGAAGTGCACCGAGATCATCAGTACGAACAGGAGCGAGGCCACCGGCATAACGGCCGAATGGGGTACGGATGGCATCGATAATATATGCGTTTTTCATGTTTTTACTTTCCAAATCTTTGAATCCCTCCCAACCTCCCTTTACTAAAGGGAGGCGTTTTTCCCGGAATTTAAAGGGTGAAAGTCCCTCCTTTAATAAAGGAGGGATTTAGGGAGGATTTATGAATTAGTTTTGAGTCGCATCAATCAGCTTGGCGCCAGTCAATGACTGCAATTCTTCGAATGACAGACCTTCGACTTTCTCAATCACTTTCATGCCTTCGCTGGTGATATCAATCACACACAGGTCGGTATAGATACGATCCACACATTTCAAACCAGTCGCCGGATAAGACAGTTCAGCCACAATTTTTGGCTCGCCTTTCTTCGTGACGTGATCGGTGGTGATGAAAACTTTCTTGGCACCCACAGCCAAATCCATTGCACCGCCCACAGCCGGAATCGCATCCGGTGCGCCAGTATGCCAGTTGGCCAGATCACCATTTTCAGCAATCTGGAAGGCACCCAATACCGCGATGTCTAAATGACCGCCACGCATCATCGCGAAGGAATCACCATGATGGAAGAATGAACCCCCTTCCAGTAAGGTTACGAATTCTTTACCAGCATTGATCAGCTCTGGATCACGGTCTTCTTCAGCAGGAGGAGGACCAAAAGCCAACAGGCCATTTTCAGAATGCAGGAATACATCTTTATCTGAAGGCAGGTAGCTGGAAATTTTGGTTGGCAAGCCGATGCCCAGGTTGACATAAGCACCATCAGGAATGTCTTGTGCCACACGTTCAGCGATCTGGTCACGGGTCAGTTTGCTATAGCTCATTATTTATCTCCGATGCCAATTATTGTGCAGGTTTAACTTGAACAACGTGTTGAACAAAAATTCCAGGGGTAATGATGTGCTCTGGATCCAGTGCACCGAGTTCCACGACTTCAGACACCTGAGCAATGGTGATATCTGCGGCCATCGCCATGATCGGGCCAAAGTTACGGGCAGATTTGCGATATACCAGATTGCCCCAGCGGTCGCCTTTAGAGGCTTTGATCAAAGCAAAATCTGCTTTAATTGGATTTTCTAAAACGAAGTCTTTGCCTTCGTAATTTAAAGTCGGTTTGCCTTCAGCCAGCAAGGTACCAAAACCGGTAGGCGTGTAGATTGGACCTAAGCCCATACCTGCGGCCTGAATACGGCAAGCCAGATTACCTTGCGGCACCAGTTCCAGTTCGATCTTACCTGCACGGTAAAGTTCATCGAATACCCAGGAATCCGACTGACGCGGGAAAGAGCAAATGATTTTACGTACAGCCCCGGCTTTCAGCAGTTTCGCCAAACCGTAGTCGCCATTGCCGGCATTATTATTGACGATAATTAAGTCTTTGATACCCAATTCGATCAGACCATCAATCAGTTCAGCAGGCTGACCCGCTGTACCGAAACCACCAATCATGATGGTTGAACCATCTTTGATCTGGGAGAGTGCTTCTTTCAATGATAATGAACTTTTATCTATCATAATCTGGTCCTTTCATATCCTAAACTTATGGATGTCTTTAAACTCATTTTGAATCTGATGCTGCAAGCGAAACAGCGTTACGGTCTTTTTGTGACAATACGAAGTGCGCCACCAAACCAATACAAATCCCCCAAAAGACTGAGCTCAGTCCAAGGAACTGCATACCAGATGCAGTCGCCAAAAAGGTGATCAATGCTGCATCACGTTGTGATTCTTTGCCCATTGCAACGGAAATATTGGTGGCAATTGCACCGAGCAATGCCAGTCCTGCCAAAGCCGCAATGAGTTCTTTGGGCATCAGGCTAAACAGCATGACAATGCTGCCGGCAAATAAGCCGCCTAAAATATAAAAAAGCCCATTGGCCACGCCGGCGATATAACGCTTTTCTTTCAGTTCATGGGCATCTTTACCCAAACATAAAGCAGCCGTGATTGAGGCCAGTACAATGGTAATGCCGCCTACACAGGCCACCGCAAGCGAAGCAATACTGGTCACACTAATAATAGGTTTGGCCGGCATGTCATAACCGCTGAGCTTGATAATACTCATGCCTGGTAAAAACTGGCCAGAAAGACTGACTAAAATCAGCGGTAGTGCCAGATTCAAGGTAGAGTTCCAGGTCCATTCCGGGGCAATAAATTGTGGAATCGCCAAGCTAAAATCAGCGGTTACCGGGTTAATTTTGCCCAGTAACAGACTTAAAACCACACCTGCCACTAATACCCAAACCATGGCATAGCGTGGGCTGAAACGCTTGGCCAGTAAAAATACTGCCAGCATGCCAAACACAATGTAGGGCATGGTATCGGTTGCCGTAAACAGACCTAAACCAAACTGCAATAAAATCCCGGCCATCATTCCGGCAGCCACTTCCTGAGGAATCCAGGACAGCAATTTGTCGAAATAACCGGTGATCCCAATGAAAAAAATCACCACGGCAGAGGTGATATAGGCAGCAACCGCTTCATTGAGCGAAATATCAGGAAAAAGCGTGACTAATAAAGCCGTTCCGGGTGCAGACCAGGCAGTCACCACCGGTATTTTGTATTTAATCGATAAGAAAATACCGGCAAGTGCAGCACCAATAGAAATTCCCCAAATCCATGAAATCATCATGTCTGGGGAAACTTGGGCTTGTTGAGCAGCCTGGAAAAAAATGATTAGTGGGCCTGAATAGGAAATCAGTACTGCTAAAAATCCTGCAACAGTTGCTGAAATTGACCAATCATTTTTTAATGTCTGAAACAGGGTGTTCATTGGTGATGTGCCTCCTTGCGTCAAACCATGATCCTGTTAAAAAAAAGTCATGATCAGGATTTAGCCCTGATCACCACCACCGACCGGTACGACGGTACCAGTCATATACGATGATTCATCCGAAGCCAGGAATACAATGGCATTCACCTGTTCCTGAATCGTACCGTAGCGACCCATAAAAGTACGGTCAATGGTCTGATCAACCACTTGCTGCATCCAGTCTTTTTCTGATTCAGTCAGCGGATTGGCATTGCGTGGCACTTTACGCGGTGGTGCTTCAGTACCGCCAGTTGCAATCGCATTGACACGAATTCCATCTTTGGCATGTTCAAAGGCGAGGGAAGCGGTCAAACCGTTCACACCACCTTTAGATGCTGAATATGGAACACGGTTAATACCACGTGTGGCAATAGAAGATACGTTTACAATTGTACCTTTCTGATTTTTAATCATTTCTGGAAGAACTGCACGGCAGCACCACAGCGTTGGGAACAGTGAGCGGTTCACCTCCTTGATAATTTCCTCTTCAGAAAATTCTTCAAAAGGTTTCATCCAAATCGCGCCGCCAACATTGTTGATCAGGACATCGACACGGCCATAAGTTTGCAGCGCTTTGGCGACAACAGATTCTGCGCCGGCAAAGGTTTCCAGATTGGCTTTGACAGTAATCGCATCACCGCCAGTGGCTTCAATTTCAGCCAGAACTTCCTCTACAAAAGGGGAAAGATCCGCCATGACGACTTGTGCGCCTTCGTTTGCCACTTGCAGCGCCACACCGCGCCCGATGCCTTGGGCAGCACCGGTCACGATCACGACTTTATTTTCAAATCTTTTTGAACGGTTCATTCTATTCTCCGGTTCAGTCTGAACTTAGTTTGCAGAGAATTTTTCAAACAGGAAGTTTGCAGGTTTAACGCCTTCAGCATCTAACCAGCCGCGAACTGCTTCAACCATTGGCACAGGACCACACAGATAAATATCCACATCACCCGCATTTAGCCATTCTTTTTCGATATGACCGGTCACATAGCCTTTACGCTCATGATTAGATTCTGGATTCGCAATCACAGTACGGTATTCGAACCAAGGGAATTTATCCTGCAGCTCATTTAGTTTTTCAATCGCCACCAGGTCAAAATCATTGGTCACACCAAACACCAGACGCACTGGATGTTCTGAACCTTTTTCTTCTAAGACTTGCAGCATCGACATAAACGGCGCGATCCCTGTACCACCAGCCAGCATCAATACTGGACGGGTCACAGGACGCAGGTAGAAGCTACCAAATGGGCCAGTAAAGGTCATTTTGTCGCCAGCTTGGGCATTGGCGCTCAAGAATTCACTCATTTTACCATTTGGCACGTTACGTACCACGAAACCGGTTAAACGATTACCTGGTTTTGAACTGAATGAATAAGAACGGGTTTCAGTCGTGCCCGGAATGCCGACATTGACATATTGACCGGCAAGGAAGTGAATGTCCGGTTGACCTTCGTCTAACTGAATGTCAAAAGTAATGGTCGAGTCAGATAAGTTCTCTACACGTGCCAAAGTACCCTGGAACGCGTGAATTTCAGTTTTACAAACTTCTGATGAGGCTTGAATCTGGAAAACTGCGTCTGAAGTCGGTTTACACTGACAGGCCAGAATATAGCCTTCTGCAGCTTCTTCAGGTGTTAATGCATCTTCAATATAAGTTTCTTCAGGCATGTCAAACGAACCTGATTCACAAAACGCACGACACGTTCCACAAGCACCATCACGGCAGTCCAAAGGAATATTGATCTTTTGACGGTAAGCTGCGTCTGACAGGGTTTCTCCGTCAGAAACAGAAATAAAACGTGTAACGCCATCTTCAAATTGAAGTGCAACATTGTGGTTTGACATGGCTGAATATCCTATATAAATCTTTGTAACTGAGCCTTTCAGTCAATTTTCCATCTGACTGAAAGGCTTAACCTGGCTGTATGAACAGTCTTAGAGGTGATAAATATCGATGACCTGGTTGATGTAATCGTTTTTCAGTACCACGTATTTGCTTAAAATTTGTGGTTTATCGCCTGAAAAGTCGATTTCATAACGTGACATACCGAAGTAGCTGTAGCTGTTTTTGTAACGGAAACTCAAAGTGTTCCAGTTAAAACGTACAGTCACTTTGTCACCCTCACGTTCTACAATTTCAATATTGCTGAGGTTATGGCAGGTACGTGTGTCCGGCATGGTTGCAGACGAACGTTCAGTCTTGATCCGGAACACGCGGTCTTCTAAACCTTGACGATCTGGATAGTAAATCAACGAGATTTCAGACTGCGGATCTGTGGTCAGTTTGTCATCATCATCCCAAGCTGGCATCCAGAAAGACGCAGTAGGGGCATAACAAGTTAACCAGTCATCCCATTGTTCATCATCTAAAAAGCGGGCTTCTTGATACAGGAACTGAGCAATATTTTCTAAAGTGATGTCGCTCATGCGTTTTCTCCTTCAGTCGATGCTGCAATTTCTTTCTCAGTCGCAATACCTTTTTTGATCAATTCTAACCAGTACTGGTGCTGAGACAGGTATAGACCTTCATCTTCAGTTTTAATACCAGACAGTTTTGGTTTTAAACCGATTTCATTGGCAGCATCATCAGGACCTTGAATCCAGTGTTTAGAACCACGGCACATATCGTTCCATTCCAGCGCGATACCGGCATAACCTGCCTGACAAGCACGGAATTCTTCAAGATCGTCTGGTGTCGCCATACCTGAAGCGTTAAAGAAATCTTCATACTGACGGATACGACGGGTACGTGCTTCAGGCTCTTCGCCTACAGGTGCGATACAGTAGATCGTCACTTCAGTTTTATCGACAGAAATCGGGCGCAGGACACGGATTTGTGAACCGAACTGATCCATGAAGTAAACGTTTGGATAGATACACAGGTTACGTGAACGTTCGATCATCCACTTCGCCATGGCTTCGCCATATTGCTCGGTGTATTCATCTTTCTTGGCAAAGTTAGGACGGTCTTCTGGGTTGGCCCATTGCGTCCAAAGTAGCATGTGACCATGTTCAAAGCCGTAAGAACCACCGCCTTGTTTGCCCCATGAACCTGCGCTCATGGCACGGATATTGTCACCCGCTTCTTTTTCTTTACGTTGCTGGGTCGTGGCAGCATAGTTCCAGTGTACAGCAGACACGTGATAACCATCGGCACCGTTTTCAGCAGTCAACTTCCAGTTGCCTTCATAAGTATAAGTTGAAGAACCACGTAATACTTCCAGACCTTGCTCAGACTGACCCACGATCATGTCAATGATTTTGGTTGCTTCACCCAGGTATTCTTCCAGAGAAGGAACATCCGGATTCAAGCTGCCGAACAGGAAACCTTTATAGTTTTCAAAACGGGCAACCTTTTTCAGGTCATGTGAGCCGTCTTTGTTAAAGCAGTCTGAATAACCCGCTTCAGCCGGATCTTTAACTTTTAATAACTTACCTGAGTTATTGAACGTCCAGCCATGGAATGGGCAAGTATAAGTTGCTTTATTGCCTTTCTTGTTACGGCACAATTGTGCACCGCGATGCGAACAGGCATTGATCATGGCATTCAGTTCACCTTGACGGTTACGTGCAATGATGATCGGCTGACGACCCATATAAGTAGTATAGAAGTCGTTATTGTTTGGAATCTGGCTTTCATGTGCTAGATAAACCCAGTTGCCTTCAAAGATGTATTTCATCTCAAGGTCAAACAGGGCCTGGTCTGTAAATACTGAACGGTGTAGTTTAAATTCACCAGATTCATAATCATCAACCAGTAATTCGTCAATGCGGTCTAAATGGCTGGTGTTAATTACGGGAATACGAGGCATGTCCTTTCTCCGACTTTCCAAGGGGGAAGTCAGCGGGATATATCTTTGAAACATACCCCGCTTCTATAGTTGTATTAAGCGCTAGCGCGGCGACGATCAACTTCAGTCGTTGGTGCAGCAGCTTGTTCTTTGACAAGTTCAATATCGAACTGGATGTGTTTGAAAGGACCTTTTAAGCCACGTTTTGCAATTTCAGCTTCATCAGTCACATCCACCGCAGTTGCCACCAGGCCTTCACGGGTTGCGAATGCAAAGTCATCCCACAGGTACTGGTCGCCTTCGATGTTGAATTGAGTGGTCAGCTTGCGGTAGCCCGGTGCAGATACGAAGTAATGCACATGCGATGGACGGTTACCGTGACGGCCTAATTTGTCCAGTACAAACTGAGTTGTACCTTCTGGAGGGCAGCCATAACCGACCGGCATTGTTGTGAGTGCAACGTATTTGCCGTCTTGGTCACTGAAGATAGAGCGACGTAAGTTGAAATCAGACTGTGACTTATCAAAGAATGAATAGTTCCCTAGGCTGTTGGCATGCCAAATTTCAACTTTAGCGCCTTCGATGATATTGCCTTCAGTATCCGTCACTGTCCCTTCAATGATCAACGTTGGGATTTTGTCTGATTCAGAACCATCATCCATACGTGCAAAGCCAACTGACTCTGGTGCACCTGAGACATAAAGTGGGCCTTCAATGGTACGTGGTGTACCACCGCTAATTCCTGCTTTTGCATCTGCTTCATCAGCACGTAGGTCCAAGTAATGCTCTAGACCCAAACCTGCAGCCAATAGACCTAGCTCGTTTGCTTGGCCTGCATCAGTAAAGTATTCAAGACCTTTCCACAATTCAGTTTGTGAAATATCAAGATCTTCGATCGCCTGGAAAAGATCACCGAGTAAACGTACAGTAATTTGCTGTACACGCTCATCTACAGGACCTGTCGCAGTGTCGACATTCATTTGTTTTACTAATGCATCAATTTCTTGGCGATTCATACTATTACTCCTCAGTATATCTACATTCTTTTATGTGGCGCGCTGTTTAGCTTGCTCTGGCTGGCTAAATCTTGCTGGCCACAATCCTTGTTTGGTTACCCTCTGGTCTTGCTGTGGGAAGGGGAATAACGTTATTCCCCAATTCCCATATTCTTAATTAGCTGTCGTCATCACGAATAGAAGAAGGGTGACGATTCAATGCCATCACTTCGATCTTCATATAGGGATAGAGTGGCAGGCCCTGAAGCAGGCTGTGCAATTCTTCATTGCTTTCAACATCAAAAATACTGATGTTTGAATACTGGCCAGTGATTCGCCAGATATGGCGCCATTTACCCTGACGTTGCAAGTCGTGGGAATAGGCTTTTTCAATGGCCTTGATTTCATTGGCCTGTTCCACTGGCATATCCTGTGGAATGTTCACGTCCATCCGTACATGGAAAAGCATGGGTATCTCCTCGAATTATTGACGACGCAAGTTGTCAATCTTGTTTTCATCCAACTCAATCCCCAGACCAGATCCTTTCGGAATCTCAAGTTCAAAGTTTTGATAGTTGAGTGGGGTTTTCAAAATATCTTCAGTCAGTAGCAAAGGACCAAACAGTTCAGTACCAAAAGCTAATGTTTCAAAGGTTGAAAATACATGTGCCGAAGCAATCGTGCCGACCGGACCTTCCAGCATGGTGCCGCCGTACAGATCGATTCCTGCAAGTTTGGCAATATTTCCGACTTCACAACCTTCGATCAGACCACCTGACTGGGCAACTTTCACTGCAAAAACAGATGAACCGTTTTGTTTTGCAATTTCATAGGCTGAATGTGGGCCCATTAAAGATTCGTCTGCCATGATGGCAATATCAAAACGTCGGGTGAGACGGCGCATTGCATCGAGGTTATCAATCGCACATGGCTGCTCAATCAGATCAACACCGCCGTCTTGCAGCAACTGAATTCCTTTAATGGCGTCTAATTCTGACCAGGCACGGTTGACATCGACACGAATCGAAATGTCTTTGCCCAGGGCTTTTTTAATCGCCAGCACATGCTCAACATCTTCTTCAACTGGACGGGAACCAATTTTGAGTTTGAAAATGTTATGGCGTTTTGCTGCAATCATTTTTTCTGCTTCAGCAATATCTTTTTCTGTATTGCCTGAAGCCAAGACCCAAAGCACTGGAATACTGTCACGTAAGCGGCCACCTAAGACTTCACTGAGCGGCTGCTGCATGCGCTGTGCCTGAATATCTAGCAGGGCAGTCTGAATCGCGCATTTGGCAAAACGGTTACCATTAATATTCTTTTTGATCGCTTGTAATGTTTGTGCAACATTTAAACCGGATAATGTCTTTAAAAGGGGGGCGAAATAAGTTTCAATATTGACTTTAACGCTTTCCGGGCTTTCATCACCATAACCTAAGCCGCCGATCGTCGTTGCCTCACCCCAACCGATATAACCATCTTCAGTGGTGATTTTAACTAAGACCAGGGTCTGGGTTTGCATCGTCGCCACAGCCATCTTGTGAGGGCGAATGGTCGGGATTTCTACCAGCAAGGTTTCAACTGACTTATACATAATACGGATTCACATTCTTGCTTTAATGCTTCGATTTGATATACCTTAAAAGAATAATGTTGATTGGTCTAAGATCGATTTAGCATTTTTTTATACTTTAAAGGTATTCTAGATCATGGAACTTAGACATTTACGCTATTTTGTTGCAGTGGTAGAAGAGCAAAGTTTTACTAAAGCGGCAGAAAAACTATTTATTGCTCAGCCTCCTTTAAGCAGACAGATCCAAAACCTTGAAGCAGAGCTGGATATTCAGTTATTTGAGCGTGGTAGCCGTCCATTGAAGACCACAGAAGCAGGTCAGTTCTTCTATCAGCACGCTGTTAAACTTTTGTCTAATGCGGAAGAAATTAAGTCGATGACCAAGCGCATCGGCATTGCAGATCGCACCATTACCATCGGTTTTGTTGGTTCTTTATTGTTCGGTTTACTGTCGCGTATTCTGTTTTTGTTTAAACAGCAGCATCCTTATCTCAAAATCGAGATGATGGAAATGAATACTTATGAACAGATTCAGGCCCTCAAAGAAGGCCGTATAGATGTCGGTTTTGGCCGCTTAAGAATCTCGGATCCGGCCATAAAACGAGTGTTGTTGCGTGAAGAGCGCTTGGTGGTGGCAGCACATGCCAGTCATGTCCTTGCTCAACGCGAGAGCCTGCATTTATCTGAACTGGTCGATCAGCAGTTGTTTTTATATCCGAATACGGGAAAGGCTAATTTTGCCACCCAGGTGCGCGGCATATTTTCTGAGTATGGATTAGAGCCTAAAAATCTGCGGATTGTACGCGAATTGCAGCTGGCACTCGGTTTTGTAGCGGCGGGAGAGGGTGTTTGTATCGCGCCGGAAAGTGCACAAAATATTAAATTGGCCCATCTCAACTTTATACCTTTAGCAGATGCATTTGCTGTGAGTCCTGTATTTATGGCCATGCGTAATATGGATGAAAGTGAATATATCCGCTACCTATTTGATGCTGTCTATCAAGTCTATGATCTTGAAGCATTAAAGTATGATCGTTCGGTGTTTTAAGTCTGATAAACCACTCAAACATGCACAAACAGGAACCGGATTTTTACAGGATGATGACTGCTGATCGAAAAATAATTCATGATTAAATAATATATTTTCCAGTTAATTTAACGGTTTAGCTTGAATCAGACTTTATAGGTATAAAGGCATGCCTATTCAGTTTTGGACATTAGCGTGCATCTTCTTCATTGTGGCTTTCATAAATTGAACTTCACAATCTGGAGGTGGAGATGTCTACAAATAAAGTGAATATAAATACGCTGATTGATGAAGCAAAGTTTACGCCCTTTCACTGGGGCGTATTGATCTGGTGCTTGCTGATCATTATTTTTGATGGCTATGATCTGGTGATCTATGGGGTCGCCTTGCCTCTGTTGATGCAAGAATGGTCATTAACTACAGTGCAAGCAGGTATGCTGGCCAGTACTGCACTGTTTGGTATGATGTTCGGTGCCATGACTTTCGGAACCCTGTCCGACAAGTTAGGCCGTAAAAAAACCATTATGATTTGTGTGGCTATTTTTAGTGGCTTTACCTTTATAGGTGCTTTTGCGACTTCACCGGTTGAATTCGGAATCTTGCGTTTCTTGGCGGGGTTGGGGATTGGCGGCGTCATGCCAAACGTAGTGGCCCTGATGACCGAATATGCGCCCAAGCGTATCCGTAGCACCCTGGTTGCCTTAATGTTTAGTGGCTATGCGATTGGTGGTATGACCTCGGCACTGTTGGGTGCATGGCTGGTACCGCAATATGGCTGGAAAATCATGTTCCTGTTAGCCGGTATTCCACTGTTGCTTTTGCCAGTGATCTGGAAATACTTGCCAGAATCACTGATGTACCTGACCAACAAAAATCAGACTTCCCAAGCGCACGATATTATTCAAAAAATATCTCCGGAACAGGTCATTACCCATGATACTCAATTTGTACTGAATGAAGTGCAGAAAGGTGATGAAGCGCCATTAAAAGCACTTTTCCAACAGGGCCGCAGTTTCAGTACGTTCATGTTCTGGCTAGCGTTCTTTATGTGCCTGTTAATGGTATACGCATTGGGCAGCTGGTTGCCAAAACTGATGATTCAGGCCGGTTACTCGCTTGGTGCCAGCATGATCTTCCTGTTTGCCTTAAATATTGGTGGCATGATCGGTGCAATCGGTGGTGGATATCTGGCAGATCGCTTCCATATCAAGAAAGTACTGACCATCATGTTCTTATGTGGTGCACTGGCCCTGATTCTGCTTGGCTTTAACAGTCCGCAATTCGTCCTATACACCCTGATTGCTGTGGCGGGTGCTGCAACAATTGGCTCGCAAATTCTACTCTATACCTTTGTTGCACAATATTATCCATCGACTGTACGTTCTACAGGCATGGGCTGGGCATCAGGTATTGGACGTATTGGTGCGATTGTTGGTCCGGTATTGACTGGTGCTTTATTAACCATGAATTTACCGCATCAAATGAACTTCTTTGCTATTGCGATTCCTGGTGTGATTGCTGCACTTGCGATTTTCCTGGTCAACTTAAAGACCTCAGTAGATGCGCAAGCCCTTGCAAGATCTAGCATGAAGCCAAATCCTGTGGCTGAGAACGCGACCCAATAAGTTAAACTTCAATTAATCAATATAATATCGTCAATGATATAGATCGCCATCGTAACGGGTGGTGATCTGTTGCTAGAATCTAGTCGAACAATAAAAAGCGAGTTTAGGATGAACACGACATTATTTACCCAAAAATCAATCAATAAGCCAACATTAAAACGTACATTATTGATGAGTATGATTGCAATGAGTATGGGCGGCATGGGCGTATCAGCTCAGGCGCAAACTGCACAAAACAGTCAGCAAGAAATCGAACAGCTCCGTCAGGAAGTTCAGGCCTTACGCGCATTGGTTGAGCAACAGCAAAAACAGACTGCGACATTAAATACCGCTGTACAAACTCAGCAAGCAGCAGCGGCATCTGCCAAACCTGTGATGAAACTTGCCAGCGGTGCTGAATTCAATCTTTATGGAAATGTCCGTGCCGATGCCTCTTATAAGGTTGACGGCGGTCCTATCGATTGGCCATATAACCAGATCAATAACGTGGCACTGGAAGGTACTGCCGGAAATAGTGACCGTTTAAGCTCGACTTTATCTGCAACGCGTTTAGGCATGGACTTTAAAGCACCTGTTGGTGCTGGGGATAAAGCGTTAAGCGGTAAAGTTGAAGTAGACTTTCTGAGTGGGGCTAACTTTGATAACTTACGGATCCGTCATGCTTATATGAGTTATGCCAATTGGCTGATCGGTCAAACCTGGTCAAACTTTGCTGTACCGGATTATATGCCAGAAACCATTGATGCAATGGCCTATGTTGGCGGTTCAGTAAAACGTTTTGCACAGGTTCGCCATACCACTGCTTTCAGTCCAACTACAAATTTGGTTCTTGCCGTTGAAGATCCAAAAGACAAAACACTAACTCAACGTCTGCCAGCTTTAACAGCGCGTTTAAATCATAAGTTTGCTGATGATCTTAATGTCAGTGCCCGTGCCATGGGTCATGAAAAACGTATTAATGAAGATGAAGAAATGGCGTGGGGTGTAGGACTTGGTGCAAAATATGAAGTTGTACCGGGTACTACCTTAAAAGCCGATTACTATCATGTTAAAGGTGATAGTAGCTTCGTTTCTTTCTCAAATACCGGTACTTTGAACACTGATGATGGGCTAAAACAAAGTGAATTTGACTCGATCACTGTGGGCCTAACCCAACAGTTCAATGACAAATTGCGTGGCACTTTGGGCTATGGCTATATGAGTTTTGATCAGGATGCTGGTTATATTGATGCTTTATCAGCAGATAATAAGACCAAAACTAACAAGGATCTTTGGCAAGCATGGGCAAACGTGTTCTATAGCCCAACCAAGCCTTTAAGTTTTGGTCTGGAATATGTCTATGGTGAACGTGAGGCAGTAGCTGCCGCTACACCAATTGGTAGTAAAACAGGCGAAGACAACCGAATTAATGCGGTTGCCATTTATAACTTCTAAAATATTGCTTAAACAGAATATTTAAGTTAAGAAAAGCGTGGCTGAATTAAGCCACGCTTTTGTTCTTTTGAAGAATAGTGTTTGCCAGCAGATTGACTGCATTTTCTATCTCGGTGGTCCATTCAAAAGAACAATTCAGGCGCATATAATGCTGACTGGCATGATCCGGTTTAAACAATAATGCAGGGGCGATTGAAATACCTTTCTGAATCAGTTGCTCATAAAGCACCTGTCCATCTAGACCATTTGGCAATTCGATCCAGAGAAAATAACCACTGGAATAATAGTAAATTTTACATGTAGGCGCTAAGCGGTTTTTGAGTTCCTGATAAAACTTCTTTTTATATTTTTCCAGATGATGTCTTAGCTGTCGTAAATGTTTTTCATAATGATGATGCGAAATAAATTCTACCAGCGTGTTCTGGAGTAAGGGACTGACCGTTAAAGTGCTCATGAGCTGCAAATGCTGAATGGCATCGGAAAATGGACCGGCATAGACCCAACCGACGCGTGCGCCCATGCCTAGTGTTTTGGAAAATGAAGCACAGTGCAGCACCATCTGATGCTGGTCAAAATATTTAACTGGTAGCGGTTTGGATGAACCATAATTCAACTCCTGATAAACATCATCTTCAATTAAATAGACCTGATACTCATACAAAAGTTCAGCAATTCTCTGTTTAATTTCCGAACTAACAGTAAAGCCAATCGGATTATGCGCGTTCAGCATTAGCCAGCACACCTTGATCGGATACTGTTTCAAAGCCTGTTCAAATGATGCTAGATCAAAACCGAATTGCGGATGCTCAGGGATAGTAATCACCTGTAGCCCCAAACGCTCGGCTGCCTGCCAGGCCCCATAAAATATGGTTTGTTGCAGCAGGATAAAATCACCGGGTTGGGTCAATGCCTGTAAAGACAGATTCAGTGCTTCTAGTGCACCGGATGTAATGACAATGTCATCTGCATGGCAAGCAATGCCTTGCAACTGGTAACGATTGGCAATCAGTTGGCGTAAATCCTGATTGCCAGGCGGCATATGATTCTGGTTGTTATAACTGCTTTTTCTTTTGGCCTGCTGCGCCAGAATCTGCATAAATTTGGCGTTATATAACAGCTCTGCATTGGGAAATGCGGAACCAAAAGGCACAATTTCTGCAGCTTGGATCGATTTTAAATAATTAAATACCACAGAGTTGATTTGAACTTTTGGGCTTAAACTAATCTGGATTGGTTGTTTGCTGTTGACCAGATCTGTAGAACGCTCTGCAACGTAATAGCCGGATTTATCTCTGGCATAAACCAGACCTTGCGCTTCAAGTTCCTGATAAGCATTGAGTACCGTCATCAGGCTATAGCCAGACAATTGGGTCTGTTCGCGGAGTGAAGGTAATTTTTCATGTACCCTCCATACGCCGTTTTCAATCATCTGACGGATATTCTGCGCCAGTTTTTCAGACTTATACATACACTTGCTTGAACTAAGACTGTTCTAATTATTTTGATTTATAGCATATTTCAAGATGCTCAATATAACAAATTAAGTTTAATGTGGTTGTCAGTCTATTTTCAAGCTGGCGTTCTATCGATCTGCTGTACTGTTCTTCTAAGATCAGTATCCAAGTAAATATTTCTATTCAAATGGGATGGTTGTATTAATCGGGTCGACATGAACTCAATACATGATCATTAAACTGAATATCAGGCCTCAACCTTTCTAGGGAAATTCTCTACCTCTCCATCAATCGTATTCTAATTTTTATACGCCTGAGTCACTTCTCTTAATTTGTCACAATTCGATACTTACAAATTCAGATTTACTTGCTAAATTCAGTCCACATGATGATAAAAACTATGTCACGGTCTTAGACCGCTCCATCATGTCTAGATAACAACGATACGAATACACGGACCAATAACAAGCACAAAGGAGTGGACAATGCTCGGAAATATGATGTTTCAGCCTTTACTGATCAGCAGCATGATTGAACATGCAGGACGCTATCATGCCGATACCGAGGTAATTTCCAAAAATACCGACACCAGCATTAAGGTGACCAACTGGGGCGAAATTCATCAAAACTCGAAACGTTTTGCCAAGGTATTGCAACAACTCGGCTTGGAAAAGGGAGATCGGGTTGCCACCATTGCCTGGAATAATCATCGCCATTTAGAGTCCTGGTATGCTATTTCTGGCAGCGGTCTGGTCTGTCATACCATTAATCCGCGCCTGTTTCCGGAGCAGCTGATTTTTATTATGAATGATGCGGCAGATCGTGTGGTCATCTTTGATAAAACATTTGTACCTTTAATCAAAGCGGTAAAACCGCTGCTGACCTCAGTCGAGCATTTTATCTGTCTGGATGCTGCCGATCCGAGCGTCACTGAAGCCATTCCAGAAGTACAATTTTATGATGATCTGATTTCCAGTCAACACACAGAATTTGAATGGCCAATCATTGATGAAAACTCAGCCAGTTCACTGTGCTATACATCAGGAACCACGGGCAACCCTAAAGGCGTGCTATATAGTCATCGCTCTACTGTATTACATAGCTATGCCATCATTTTACCGGACTCACTAAATGTCTCGGCTGCCGATATTATGTTGCCAGTGGTGCCGATGTTCCATGTGAATGCATGGGGCACGCCATACGCGGCGGCCATGGTGGGATGTACGCTGGTACTGCCGGGGCCAGGTCTTGATGGTGTTAGTCTGGTGAATCTGATTGATACGTATAAAGTTTCAGTGGCGCTTGGCGTGCCAACCATCTGGCAGGGTTTGATTGCCGCAGCAAACCAGTCAGGTTCCAAGCTGGAAAGTCTGAAACGTAATGTAATCGGAGGATCGGCCTGTCCACCGGCAATGTTACGAACTTTCAAAGAGCAGTTTAACTGTGAAACAATTCATGCTTGGGGCATGACGGAAACAGGTCCAGTGGCTACTGCCAATCAGCTCAAAGCCAAACATTTGCAGCTATCAGATGAAGAAAAACAGCAGATTCGTCTGTCTCAAGGCCGACCGCCATTTGGGGTTAGTGTACGTTTAACTGATGTAGAAAAATGTACGCATGAAATTGAACGAGATGGTGAAACTATCGGAAGTTTACAGGTGAAAGGGCACTGGGTTATTAATAAGTATTTCGGTAAGCAAGAATCTCCATTGACTGAGGATGGTTGGTTAGATACAGGGGATATTGGCACGCTGAATCAAGATGGTTTTGTAAAACTCAGTGACCGTTCCAAAGATTTAATCAAGTCTGGCGGCGAATGGATTTCATCGGTGGATCTGGAAAATATTGCCATGGGCCATCCGGAAATTGCGATGGCGGCGGTGATTGCCGCCCAGCATCCAAAGTGGGATGAACGTCCGGTATTGATTGCCATCAAGAAACCAGAGAGTCAAATTAGTGAAGCTGATCTTCTTGATTATTATCATGATAAAGTCGCTAAATGGCAGGTTCCAGACAGAGTGGTTTTTGTAGACTCAATTCCACTAAGTGGAACTGGAAAGATGCTGAAAAAAGATTTGCGGGAACTCTATGGCGCTATTCTCATGGAACAAGCAGCAGGCTAGAGTTTTACATTGAATCTGATAATCAAAGTGAATGATTGAAACTGACTTCTATACAGGAGTCAGTTTTTTATATAGAGTTAGCAGAATTAACAGATATAAAAATCCCTTTTTCTAAAAAACTACAGTTTCAGCAGATGCTTTTGCTTCATATTGTCCGACAAAAAGCTCTATTATGTTTGATAAGCACATAATTTGACCTGTATTGATATGGTCTGAATTATAAAACGCTTTATGCTGACAACATAATAAATAGACAGTTGTACATTAATATTACTGTCTGCGGATAAGGGGATAAAAATGACAAGTATGCCGACCTATCAGCCGCATTGGGTTCGTGAAGATTTCATTGATTTTATTGGTGAAAAAATCCATCCAACCTGGGCGTTTAAAAAAGTTAAAGCGGCCATTATGGGCATTCAGGCCATCAGTCCTGACTTTTTCAAGATTCACTTGCGCCCGAATCATAATTTTAAAGCCAGGTCATTTCAGGCTGGCCAGCATATTGCAGTAACAATAAGACTCGATGGTGTACGTCATCAGCGATATTATTCTGTGGTGACGGTATTAAAAAATGGTGATTTGATTATTGCGGTGAAACAGCAAGGCAAAGTGTCACGCGCCTTGAGCCAGATGCAAATCGGGGCTGTCATTGAAATTTCGCAGCCGCAAGGTGACTTTATACTGCAAAACTCTAGCCAGCCCACTTTATTTCTGGCATCCGGCAGTGGTATTACTGCAATATATTCCTTGCTGCAAAAAGCCGTGATCCAGTCCCTGGAACAGATCGACCTGATTTATTTTACTCGCGATGATGCCTTTCATGCTGAATTGAAAACCCTGGCTTTAATGCATCCAAACTTGAAATATCATCATTTTAATACACGGGAACAGCAACAGCATCTGAATCAAAGATTATTGCAAAAACTGGTGCCAGATGTTGCAGAACGAAAAATATATGCCTGTGGCTCTGCTGGGATGATGAAGGCTGCACTTAGAATTGTAGAAAAACTGGATTTGAAATCTAATTTTCATTCGGAATATTTCCAGATTGTGGTCGATGAAAAAATTAAGGCGCAGCCAGTACAGTTTTTAAGATCGCAGCAAGTGTTTCAGGCTCAGTCCAACTTGCTGGAAAGCGCTGAAAATTCAGGCCTGCGTCCTGCTCATGGTTGCCGGATGGGAATCTGTAATACCTGTTCCTGTACCAAAGTCAGTGGCTCGGTGCGTAATGTCCTGACCGGTGAGGTTGATCATGGCAATAACACCCAGATTAAACTTTGTATTTCCCAGGCGATGAGTCCAGTCGTTATTAATTTATAAGCCAGTATTAAACGAATAAAAAGGTGCTCCCATGAATATGCAAATTGATTTTAAACGACACAGTAAGTCGCAATTTCTCTGTCCTGAACAGATTGAGGAGTTTGGTGCTAAAGTCGATGCGATCCGCCGCGAGGTCATGGACGATCTGGGTGAAAAAGACGCCAATTATATTTATAAAATCCGTAATTTTGTCCGTTATAGCGAAATTGCATCCCGAGGCATGTTGATGTTTGCTGGCTGGTTGCCACCGGTTTGGCTGGCAGGGACAGGGCTGCTTGGCATCTCCAAAATTGTGGAAAATATGGAGCTGGGACATAATGTCATGCACGGTCAGTTCGACTGGATGAATGATCCGACCCTGAACGGAACCACCTATGACTGGGATACGATTTCCACAGGAGATGACTGGAAATATACCCATAACTATATTCATCATACCTATACCAATATTGTCGGGATGGATCATGATGTCGGTTATGGCCTGATTCGGGTCAGTGAATCCCAAAAATGGGAACCACGTTTCCTGTTGAATATTCCACTGGGCATGCAGTTAATGGTGTTTTTTGAATGGTATGTCGGCCTGCAACGCTTGCATCTGGAAGATGTGATTGCCTATAAAACCAAAACCTGGAAAGAAGTTTGGAAAGAAGCGGCTCCACTGCGTCAAAAAATGCGCCGTCAGGTGTTAAAAGATTATGTATTTTTTCCAGTGATTGCTGGCCCGAATGCCATTCCTGTGTTTGCCGGAAATGCCGTAGCCAATGTAATTCGTAGTCTGTGGGCGTCTGCAGTGATTTTTAATGGTCATTTTACGGAAGATGCTGAAACTTTTGAGATGGACAATACCGACAATGAAACCCGTGCTGAGTGGTATTTACGCCAGGTTCGTGGTTCGAGTAATTTTACCGGGACGGACTGGCTGCATATTTTGAGTGGTAATTTGAGCCATCAGATTGAACATCATCTATTTCCGGACATGCCAGCCAATCGCTATGCGCAGGTGGCGCCGAAAGTAAAAACGCTGTGTGCTGAATATGGTATTCATTATAATGAAGCGAGCTTTATAAAACAGTTTTCTACTGTTTGGGTGCGTCTGGCCAAATGTTCATTGCCGAATCACTGGACTGCACAGATTATTGAAAAAACCCACTCTGCTAAATCTGTATTGAGCCACTTTAAATCTAAAATCATGCCCTAATTTTTAATGTGTGGTATTCACCCGTTTGCTACGCCTCAATAGATTTACATGGTCTATTGGGGACTTTTTTGCTTTTTTGTCGTTTTAGTAGAAATTGAATCATCCATTTTTATGAATGAAGTATGGAGAGATATTTCAAAAAAATCACCAAAGAAAAACAGATACGGTACTGCTGAAACGCTTTGCCTACAACAACCTGCTTAAGCTCTAGAGGGTTGTCTCTATAATGGCCGCGTTGTCACACTCAAGGGCTCAGTTTTGAAATATCTTCAATTTTTTTCAGGCATCTCATTATTACTGCTTTTAACTGCTTGTAACCTCACAGAAGCACCAGCTCCAGATTATCAGGGAAACTGGAAAAATACGCTGGAAAATCCAAAACTTGAAAATGTATTGGTCATTTCGAAAAATGGTGAAAATTACTTCATTACCAACACCATAAAAGACAAAGAAACTGGTAAAACCGAAGAGAAAAATCCGATGCCGGCAGCAGTGAGCAAAAATGGCTTACTTCAGTTAAATGCAGGTGCAGGTATGGTTGATTTTGCAATCGATGAAAAAACAGGAAATCTGGTCGGTTCAGGCTCAGTCTATGAGAAAGCCAAATAACGTTTTCTTCTCAGGTCAGAGATCTGCAGAAAAAAATATCATGAAATACAATGATTCATGGCATTTTTTTTATTGGGCTAAACTTAATAACTCAGTAAAATCTTCTGCAAAATAATTTGCTTGGACCTTGATCAAATCTATTTCATGAACAGAGTATTGATCATAAACTGCAATCACATCGATTCCTGCATTGTTGGCCGCTTCAACGCCAATTAATGAATCCTCAATAATCAGGCAATCTGCGGCTTGCACCTGAAAATGCTGAAGGGCATTGAAATAGACTTCAGGATGCGGCTTGATGTTCTGCACATTTTCACGGGTCAAGAGCAGGGCAAAGTCATCATTAAAGCTGATTTTTTTGTTAATGTTTTGATTATTGTCCTGATAACGCTGCACATTGAACAAACTGGTGGTTGTGGTCAGGGCGATCTGAATCCCTTGTTGTTTCAGGGCTTGAATGAACCGTTCAGCATGTGGTTTTAGCTCGACCACATGATCGAGAAAATGCCGTGAAATTGCATAACGGCGGTTTTTTACTTCTTCTTTATTCGGCGCAAATCCATAAAGCGCTTTTAAATAAGCACAATATTCCAGATAGGGATCCGGCCGATGTTTAAATTTTTTGAGCTGAAGATCGCGCTGTTGCTGGATCTGACTTAAGTCGACTTCAATATTTGCCAACTCCTGAATCAGCGCAGCATCGACCTGATTCCAGACTCCCACAGAATCAATCAAGGTGCCATCCAAATCAAAACACACCAACTTTTTGCCTTGGAACATATGATATTTCTCTTAATTTGCATCGTTAATTCTGTGGGCTTGAGTATATAGCATGAAGCTTGCGTGTTTAAGTTGACCAAGGAAAAACAGAAGTGCATATTTACAACAGAACTACTTGTAACGAGGCTCCACATCAGAGAAAAGTAATTTTTAACACCACATGGAAATTGACTGATCCTAGAAATCGTTGCAAAGTGTTATATTTGAACATTGGCAATTGATAAAATGATGTCGATGATATCTTCGTCAAAATTATTAGAAAGTTAAAGGAAATGTGTTTCTGTGTTTGAACTTGACTGTAAATTGCTCAGTATTTTTTATTATGTCTATAAATTTAAAAACGTATCTCAGGCAGCTGATCATTTAGACATGAGCCAGCCAGCGGTGAGTAATCTGCTGAATAAAATTCGCCAGCATTATGGTGATCCTTTATTTTTACGTATTGGCAATGAAATGCTGCCGACAGATTTATCTAAGCAGTTGTTTCCCTTGGTCAGTGAAGCACTCAGTAAAGTTGAAGCGATTAATAATTTCACCATCAATTTTGATCAGGTCACTTCACAGCAACGTTTTACACTGGCGATGACCGATGTATCGCATCTGGTGTTATTGCCAAAAATTTCACAGTATCTCAAGCAGCATGCATCACATATCCGCCTGAATGTGCGTCCGATTACCTCGGAAACCAGTTATCAGATGGCCAATGGCGAGATTGATCTGGCTTTGGGCTTCTTGCCAAATCTGGAGAATGGCTTTTATCAGCAGAAACTGTTTGAACAGTATTATGTGGTGATCGCAGCGAAAGACCATCCGCGACTAACGGGTGACAGCATCACGACCGAAGAGTATTTACGTGAAACCCATATCGATATTGATGCCGGGATGGGGCATTACCATATTGAAAATGAATTGCTGAATCTGGAACTCAAGCGCGACATTCTAATGCGTCTGCCCAGCTATTTAGGCGTGGGACTGGTGGTACAGGAAACCGATGCGATTGCGACCGTGCCTTATTATTTGAGTGAAGTCCTGTTATCACGTGGCAATCTCAAGATTTTTGGGGCACCGATTGCTTTCCCGACCTATTCTGTAAAGCAGTATTGGCATATGTCCTGTCATCATAAAACCAGTCATCAATGGCTACGCAATATGTTGCATGAAATCTTAAGCAAATAGCATTTCAGCATACATGCATTGTGCTGCAATCTGCTTTTTCTCTATCTCAGAGATTTCGACACCATCCCATTTTTCAATCTGCTCGATTAACCAGATAAAATCGGCAAGCTGCGGTTTCGCACTTGCACCAACAAGATTGCGGATGATGTTTTGAATTTTATGATAGTCACAGACATGACGCTGTGCAGAGCATTCAAACTGGATAATCTGATAATCAACCAGCATGTCCCAAACTTGGGACAGATCAGCACGCTGTTTTAAATCCGTTTGGGCTTTCTGGACAGCATTGACCAAAGCCTTCACCGTGCATGGATGTAATTCTGCCCATTCCTGAGTCATGGCCAGAACCTTGTCGGCAACTTTAGGAATGACATTCTGGCTTGCAGCGACAATTAAACTATAGCCTTCAAGCTTGGCCTGAATATTCCAGGGTTCTCCCACACAAAAGCCATCAAAGACCTGTTCCGAGATTCCTTTTACCATCGAAGCTGGTGGTGAGGTCATGAGCTGAATCTTGTGGGCAATATTGACATCTGTCAGGGCTAACCATTCTTTTATACAATAATGATGAATTGAGTGCTTATAGACATAGGCCAGATTCATTTTCTGCTGTTGTTGCAAGGCCTGCACCAGTTTTTGAGAACTGCTTTTTTCATCATCTTCTGCATCAATTCCCAATTCATGACACAGATCTTGACGCAGGCTGATAAAAGCCTGATTCATGCTCAGTACCAACGGGGTTTGCAAAGCCACCTGTAACTGGTCTGTACCCAGAGCAGCAGCAGGTAGCATGGCGGACAAACAATGCGCAGCGTCCAGAAAGCCATAGGCCAGACGGTCTCTTAAACTGGACCAGGAGGCCTCCCGGATTAAGTTGATGGTTAATCCCTGTTCGGCAAAATAACCCTGTTTTTCGGCCCAGAGAATGGCCACACAATCAAGCAAAGGAATATAGCCAATATTGAGTTCAGTTTTTTCTAATGTGGACATATGCTTTTCCTTATTGGCCCAATAACAGCTTCTGTGCATCGAGCAGGCGTCTGGCCATTTCACCAATGGTAATCCGGTGACTCATGGCATTTTTACGTAATAAGGCAAAGGCCTGTTCTTCAGATAATGCATGCAGCTGGATCAGCAATGCTTTGGCTTTATCGATATCTTTACGGTCAATCAGCTTGTCTTGGGTTTCTTTTAAATCGTTCAGCAGCTTTTTATGCTTGCGGAACTGTTCAATTGATATTTCCAGAATGCTTTCTAATTTGCTGGGATCAATACCATCGACAATATAAGCCGTGATCCCGGCATCAATGGCACTTTTGATGGTGTCTTTATTGGAGTTTTGGGTAAACAACACGGTGGGAAGTTCATATTGGCTGACACAGCTTTCAATAATATCCCGATGCGGATGATCCATATTCAGCAGGATCACATCTGCATGAATACCCTTAACATGTACCATATTCAGGTCATTCAGGATTAAACAGGCCACCACCTGAAAATCATGTGAAAGTAAGGATTCCTGGATGAATTGGGCGCGCTCCAGATCATCATCAATAAGAGCAATTCGTAATTTGGACATGGAATATTTTCAAGTAAGGCCTAAGGAATATTCAAGCAGGAGTAAAGCAAAAAACATGCCATTAAATTGGTGCATAAAATTCTATTTTTCTGTTCAATTTGGTGCATAGCTTTAGGGATTTCAGCTGATAGCTGATCAAAATGAAGCATTTAGGTAGATCATCTGCCTGGAATAAGGCGTTTTCTTGTTGGAAAAGTTGGCATGATTTCTGCATTTATTAAATCGTCAAAGATGACTTTCAATACTAACAACGGCCAACGATGTCCGTTCTGATCGTAATTGCACTTTCAAGGAGTGTGATTGGTATTTCGTTCAGCACAGGATAAATGACATGGTCAGTTGTTCAGCAATACAAAACGCACAAGCGTTTCAACCCTTCCTCCAGCATTACAAAGCGCTGGGTTGCGGTATTTACAACATATTCAATCAGCAGACATATCAATGCCTAGACGTGATATGCGGCTTTTTATCATCTTTAAAAAAACAATAGTTGGAGTGCAGATATGAAAATTCTCATGATTGGGCATGGCATGGTGGGGCATAAATTCATCGAATCTGTACTGGAACAGGCCGGTGATGACATTGAGCTGACCATTTTGGCAGAAGAGCCACATTTAGCTTATGACCGGGTACATTTGACTGAATATTTCAGCGGCAAGTCGGTCAAGGATCTGAGCCTATGCCGTAGTGATTTTGCCGATGCCTATGGCATTGATTTGCGTCTTAATACCAAAGCAGTTGAAATTGATCAGCTCAATAAAACCGTCACCACCAGCCAGGGTGATGTGCTGAATTTTGACAAGTTGATTCTTGCTACCGGCTCTTATGCCTTTGTACCGCCAATCCCGGGCAATGACCGTCAGAATTGCTTTGTTTATCGTACCATTGAAGATCTGGATGCCATTCGCGCAGCCAGCCTGAATGCCAAAACCGGTGTGGTAATTGGCGGTGGTCTGCTGGGTCTGGAAGCAGCGAAGGCTTTGCGAGATCTGAATCTGGAAACCCATGTCGTAGAATTTGCTCCGCGCTTGATGGCGGTGCAGATTGATGATCTGGGCGGCCGGGTACTGCGCTCTAGAATTGAAGACCTTGGTGTCAAGGTGCATACCCAAAAAGCAACCTCATCTATTGAAGATGGTTACAACGCTCAGCATGTAATGAAGTTCGGAGATGGTTCGGTACTTGAAACCGATATCATCCTGTTCTCGGCCGGTATTCGTCCGCGTGATGAACTGGCGCGCCAGAGCGGCCTGCTGATTGGTGAGCGTGGCGGCATCATCATTAATGATTATTGCCAGACCTCACATCCGGACATTTATGCCATTGGTGAATGTGCACTTTGGGACAATAAAATTTATGGTCTGGTTGCACCGGGCTATGACATGGCGCGGATCGCGGCAAAACATGTACTGGACCAAGAGAGCCATGCATTCGCTGGTGCCGACATGAGCACCAAGCTCAAACTGATGGGTGTGGATGTTGCTTCTATTGGTGATGCACACGCCATGTCACCAGATGCCTTGAGCTATTTCTATGCTGATGAAGCCGCGCAGGTTTATAAAAAAATCGTGGTGTCAGCAGACAAAACCAAGCTGCTGGGCGCAGTGCTGGTGGGCTGTGCCAAAGAATATAGCGATCTTCTACAAATGATGCTGAATGGTCTGGCTGTACCGGAGCAACCAGAAAGCCTGATCATGCCGGGCTTTGATCAGTCAACTTCAAAATCAGGTGGTAGTGGTATTGATTTATTGCCTGACAGTGCGACCATCTGTTCCTGTAATAACGTTTCCAAAGCTGATATCTGTTCAGCCATTGATGGCGGTGCAACTTCATTGGGTGCACTGAAAAAATGCACGCAGGCTGCAACGGCGTGCGGTGGCTGTGCGCCACTGGTGACGCAGGTTCTCAAATCTGAATTACAGCGTCAGGGTGTCACGGTGAACAATCACCTGTGCGAACACTTTGCCTATTCACGTCAGGAACTGTATCACCTGGTACGCGTGCATGAAATCAAGACATTCTCTGACCTGATTCAGCAACATGGGCACGGCATGGGCTGTGATATCTGCAAACCGACCGTAGCCAATATTCTGGCATCCTGCTGGAATGATTTTGTTTTAAAACCTAGCCATGCCGGTTTACAGGATAGCAACGACTACTATCTCGGTAATATTCAGAAAGATGGTTCCTATTCGATTGTGCCGCGTGTTGCAGGTGGCGAGATTACTCCGGATGGCCTGATTAGCATCGGTCAGATTGCCAAAGATTATGGCTTATATACGAAAATCACGGGTGGACAACGGATTGACATGTTTGGTGCGCAGGTACATCAATTACCGGAAATCTGGGGAAAACTGATCAATGCCGGTTTCGAGTCCGGACATGCCTACGGCAAATCCTTACGTACCGTGAAATCTTGTGTGGGCAGTACCTGGTGCCGTTTTGGCGTCGATGATTCTGTCGGCTTGGCGATTTTTCTGGAAAACCGTTACAAGGGCCTGCGTTCACCGCATAAAACCAAAATGGCCGTATCCGGCTGTACCCGTGAATGTGCCGAAGCACAAAGCAAGGATGTGGGGGTGATTGCCACGGAAAAAGGCTGGAATTTATATGTCTGCGGCAATGGCGGTATGAAGCCGCGCCATGCAGAACTGCTGGCTTCAGATCTGGATACTTCCACACTCATCAAATATATCGACCGCTTCTTTATGTTCTATATCCAGACGGCGGATCGTCTACAGCGCACCAGTGTATGGCGTGACAATATGGAAGGTGGGCTGGATTATCTGAAAGATGTCATTGTGCACGATTCGCTTGCCATTGCGGCTGAACTGGAAAGCCGTATGCAGCATGTGATTGGCACTTATCAGGATGAATGGCGCACCGCGATTGAAGATCCAGAAGTACGCAAACGCTTTAAAACCTTTATCAACGCCAAAGCAGCCGAGCAGAATGACCCGCATATTCAGTTTGCACCTGTACGTGGTCAGATCCGGCCAAAGACTGACGCTGAACGTGATCTCAACCGTATTCCAGTGGTTGAAGCCTAAACACCACAGTCAGGGAGAATGAAAATGACAATTTTAAAAGATATGAACGAACTGAACTGGTACGAAGTCTGTCATCTGGATGAGATCACCCCGAATACTGGTGTTGCAGCTTTGATTGAAGATCAACAGATTGCAATTTTTCGCGTGGGTCAGGAACAGCGGGTGTATGCGCTCAGCAATCAGGATCCGTTTAGTCTGGCCAATGTCATGGCACGTGGCATTCTGGGCGATCTGCAAGGTGAGCGTGTAGTCGCATCCCCAATTTACAAGCAGCATTTCAGTCTGGTGACCGGCCGTTGTCTGGAAGAGCAAGATCAGAAATTACTGGTATTTCCAACCCGAATTGAAAATGGCACAGTCTTTATCAGCCCAACTGCACAAAAGACCTATATTTCCAGTAATGGTCAAAACACAGAGCGTTTAAAACTGGTATTGGTCGGGAATGGGCTGGCGGGTATGCGCTGTCTGGAAGACTTGCTGGATATGGCGCCAGATCGTTATGACATTACCGTGATTGGGGAAGAGCCATGGGGCAATTACAACCGCATCATGTTGTCACCGGTATTATCTGGTGAGAAAAGTTTTGCCGAAATTATGTTGCATTCAGTCGACTGGTATACTGAAAAAGGTATCCGTTTTATTGGCGGAGATGCAGCACTCTCTATCGACCGCTCACGCAAACAGGTGCATACCGGAAAAGGCGAAATGGTTGCTTATGATCGTCTGATCCTCGCCACTGGTTCCAAACCCTTTATACCGCCAATTCCAGGTGCTGAACTTGAAGGCGTGATGAGCTTCCGGGATATTCAGGATGTTAACCGCATGCTGGATTACTGCAAAACCAAGCAAAATGCCGTCGTCATTGGCGGTGGTCTGTTAGGACTGGAAGCCGCATATGGCTTGAAACAGCGAGGGATGAATGTAACGGTGCTACATCTGATAGACCGTATTATGGATCGTCAGCTGGACATGAAAGCCAGTCAAATGCTGAAGAAATCAATTGAAGAAAAAGGTATTAGGATTATCACCAAAGCCAACACCGAAGAGCTGCTCGGTAGTGATGGTCACGTGACTCAACTGCGCTTAAAAGACGGGACAATGCTGGATGCCGATTTGGTAGTTTTTGCCGTCGGGATTCGTCCAAATAAAACTCTGGCTGAACAGGCTGGCTTGCGCTGTAATCGTGGGGTGCTGGTGAATGACACCATGCAGACCTATGACCCGAGTATTTATGCGGTGGGTGAATGTATTGAGCATCGTGGCCAGACCTTTGGATTGGTTGAGCCATTATGGGGACAGGCCTTTATCTGTGCGACTCATCTGGCTGAACATGGCCGACTGACCTTTAAGGCACCGACTGTTCCGACCCAGCTTAAGGTCAGCGGATGTGACGTATTCTCGGCAGGTAATTTTGAACCGACTAATGATTTCGAAGATATCGTGCTGAATGATGAGAAGCGTCAGATTTATAAACGGATCATCATTCAACAGGACAAAGTCATCGGTGCGGTGTTGTTTGGCGATACTGAAGATGGGGCATGGTATGCCGAACTGATTGCAGATCAGACACCAATTAGTAATATCCGCAGCAAGCTGCTTTTTGGTCGGGATTTTGCATTAAGGAAAGTAGGCTAATCGGATAAAGCTCTCCAGCCCTTCTTTAGCAAAGGAGGGTTGGGGAGGATTAAATTTTAGGCTTGCTCATTCAGAAATTATATTGCTGGATAAGCCTTCAATTGTAGGTTGGTGCAACAAAGCCAATTACATTTAAAAATATGGCACGTTATTTGCTGATCTATTTAGTAAATATGGCAACGGCGCCATGACATGATTGATCTGCTTAAATAATGCAAGGCAAAGACGCCTAGGGTTGAAATAGACCTTAGGCGTCTTTTTATTTAATAACAGGCAAGAAATTTTTATATAAAGGGGATAAAACTATGGCTTATCTTGCTCCTGCAGAGTTTGCAAAAAAAGTAGTCGATGCTGGTGAAGCAAAACTGCATATGGCCACACGTGATGTTGTAATTCGTGCATTTATGGCCGGTGCGATTCTGGCGCTGGCAGCAGTATTTGCGGTGACGATTGCTGTACAGACAGGGGTGCCACTGATCGGTGCACTGTTATTTCCAGTCGGGTTTTGCATGTTATATCTATTGGGCTATGACCTGCTGACCGGGGTATTTGTATTGACTCCTTTGGCCTGGCTAGACAAACGTCCAGGGGTGACATGGGCGCGTATTTTAAAAAACTGGGGTCTGGTGTTTTTAGGCAATTTTATTGGATGTTTAACCGTCGCGATCTTGATGGCGGCGGTCTATACCATGGGTTTCGCAGCTGAACCAAACGAAGTCGGCGTGAAAATTGCTCATATTGGTGAAGACCGGACTTTGGGTTATGCCGAATATGGCTTTGCTGGCTGGATGACCATCTTTATACGCGGCATGCTGTGTAACTGGATGGTGTCACTTGGTGTGATTGGCGCCATGATGTCAACAACTGTAAGTGGAAAGTTCATTGCCATGTGGATGCCGATCATGCTGTTCTTTGCCATGGGATTTGAGCATTCTGTCGTGAATATGTTCCTGTTCCCATTTGCCATGATGATGGGCGGTGATTTCTCGATTACAGACTATTTCTTGTGGAATGAATTACCGGTAGTGCTGGGTAACTTGGTTGGTGGTTTAGCTTTAACTGGTTTGGCGCTGTATACCACGCATGTCCGTACAGGTGATAAAAAAGAATTTTAATTTGAGCATGATATTTATGTCTTGAAATTGAAGGGATCGATTCGATCCCTTTTCGAGTGTCTACAATGAATAAAAAATTAAAAATCAGTATCGGACAATATTCTTCCGCCGGAATCAAAGCACAAAATCAGGATTTTTATGGCATTTATATTCCTGAAGGCCATGCGCTGAGCAGCAAAGGTATTGCCTGTGCCATTGCAGACGGGATTAGCAGCAGCAATGTCAGCCATATTGCGGCAGAAACGGCGGTCAGTAGTTTTTTATCCGATTATTATTCAACTTCGGATGCATGGAGTACTCAAACTTCAGCTGCTCGGGTGATTCGTGCGACCAACTCTTGGCTGTATGCGCAAACCCAACAGAGTCAGGGACGTTTTGATAAAGATCATGGTTATGTCTGCACCTTGAGTGCACTGATTTTGAAACAAAACAGGGCACATATTTTTCATGCAGGTGATGGCCGTGTTTATCGCATTCAAGCCCAAAGCATTGAACAGCTGACCATTGATCATCGGGTTCGTTTATCTTCAACCGAGCATTATTTAAGTCGTGCTTTAGGTGTAGATCATCGGATTGAAGTCGATTATCAACAACTTGAATTATGTGAAGATGATTTGTTTCTCTTGATGACCGATGGTGTCTATGAATTTATCGATATACAGCAGATCTCGGATATGCTGCAGCAAAAACAAAATCTGGATACTATTGCCCAATCTATCGTCGAACTGGCCTTAAAGCGCGGCAGCGATGACAATCTCACCATTCAAATCATCCGAATTGATGCATTAGCTCAAGAGAAAAGCTTTCAGATTCAGGAAAATATTTTATTTCCACAGCAACTCAGTCATGGTGATTTGTTTGAAGGTTATCGCATTCATAAAATCCTGCACCAAAATCATCGCAGTAGCCTTTATTTGGCGCAGGATGCAGCCACACAAGCTCAGCTGGTCATTAAAACCTTGTCTGTCGATTTGCAGGATGACCTGAAAGCAGTGGAACAATTCCAGCTGGAAGACTGGGTATCCAAGCGTTTAAAACATGAAAACCTGATGCACTACTATCCGCATACAGGCAGTAAAAAGTTTTTATTTCAAAGTTATGAATACTTGCAAGGGGAAAGCTTAAACCGATGGCTACATCGTCAAAAAACTGCTTTAAGTTTAAAACAACTGATTCCGATTATTGAACAGGTGGCCAAAGCACTGAATGCCATGCATCGACTTGAAATGCTGCATCAGGATGTACGGCCAGAAAATGTCATGCTGCTTGAACCGATTGATGCTTTGAAAGTAAAACTGATTGATTATGGATCGACGGCAGTTAGAGGGCTGGTCGAACTGAATCCTAAACATGCAGATGTGCCTTTGGGAACGTTGGCATTTATGGCACCAGAGTATTTTATAGGGCGCTCACCCTCGGTAAAATCAGATCAGTTTTCACTGGCAGTGATGAGCTATTATTTATTGACCCGGCAATTGCCTTATGGGACAGAGCTGGCGCGCTGCAAGACCGAAAAAAAATTAAAAAAGGTACGCTATCATTCACTGTCTGAATATCGTCCGGATTTGCCCAAGGGTTTGGATGCGATTTTTAAAAAAGCACTGTCAATTCGTCCAGAGCAACGTTATGAGGCACTTTCAGCATTTATCTATGACTTGAAACAGCCTGATCTTGAATTAAAAAAATCTGTTTCACGTCCTGTGATTGAGCGTCATCCCCTGACATTCTGGAAATGCTGCACCGCGATTCTGTTTATCTTATTGCTCTTGGTCTTTTCCTTATATTTTATGAAATAAAGCTCTTTAACAGGATTTGAATTATATTTTTTGGATTGTTAGCAACAAGTTCGGAAATGTTTGGCATATTATTCAGTCCAAATATCTGCTTATTCTATGTGCAGGTTTTAATGAAACAGTTGCTGTTTGCATCACTTTATGTTCACGCTGTTTTCACCCTTTTTCTGCTCAATGAGTGAATAATTTTTGAATATGAGTCAGGTTGAGTCTGATCCAAAATTTATCCTTTAGCCCAGATCCAAGATCCAGTGCTCAGTAATTTTCTCAAAATATATAAACGACTGTGGGCTCGATCCAAGACGATGCTATGAGCTAATTCAAATCGATATGCTACTCAATTTCAGTGAGCTTTGAATATGAAGTAACTGGTTTAGTCCACTATGAATTTAACGCAGTATTACATTATGCCAACTGGAAATACATGTTTGCAGAATTAAATAGCATATTATTTAATATCAAATACTTAATTATTAAGTTCTTGGAACTTGTGAGGATGTGGTGGCTATCTTGCAAGTTGTATAATCAAAAAATACCAAAATTACATCAAAAAATATACGCTGATCAGTCAGTTTTTTGGCAGAAAATAATGCCTTGATTCGGCATTGTTCATTTATGCTACAGCATAATTTTTAAAACCAGAATCCCTCTAGGATTAGGATCATGTATACAGGATTGTATAAACCCGATATGAGCACGAGAACAATTCCGCTGAACAAAAAACCGCTAAGCTTGATGATCCTTTCAGTTCTTTCCAGTGCTGTCTATGCTGAAACATCTCGCAGCCAGCATCCTGTGCAACAACTCAACACCATCGTGGTCAGTGCTGAACAGACAGATCCGCAGCAGCAATACCAGACCGAGCTTGCGCAAACCTCAGGTGGAACCAATTTTATTTCAGCCCAGCAGCTTGAACATCAACATATTGCAAATAATGCCGATGTATTTCGTCTGCAACCCGGTATCTATGCTCAATCCCCGGGCAATGAAGGCGCCAAAGTGTCTATCCGTGGCTCGGGTATTAACCGGACATCAGGTGCGCATGCCTCTGGTACCTTTGTGCTGATTGATGACATTCCATTTACCGGGCCGGGCGGCACCGCTTATGAATTACTAGAGCCTTGGTGGATTGATCATGTCGGCGTCTATCGCGGTGCAAACGGTTTTAAACAGGGGGCGCTGGCGCTAGGCGGAGCGATTAACTATAAAAGCAAGACTGGTGCCGAGCAGAATGGTTCTGAACTGAAGTATGAGGCAGGCAGTCATGGTTATCAAAAATATCAGTTCAGTACCGGCCGTAAACTGGATCAGCTGGATTATTATCTGGCACTAACGGGTAACCAGTTTGACGGAATTCAGGATCATGCCAAAGGTGATGGCAAAGGCCTGGCTTTTAATCTCGGCTACCAGATTAGCCCGGACATTGAAACCCGTTTTTATGCCCGTTACCGCGAAAGCAAACATCTGACACCGGGGCGTATTACCCAGGAACAATTAAAAAACAATCCTGAAGTAGCTGATCCTAATTTTGTAGGAATTGATGCCAAACGTATCCAGCCGGGCAGTACCTGGCTCGCCAACACCACCACCTGGAATTTACAGGATGATGCAAAATTGACTGCTAGTCTGGCATATCATCATTATCCGTTAGACTTACGTGAAAGTCGCTATCGTACCAATGTCGATTATGAAGATATTACTGCACGTATTCAGTATGAAAAGCCCTATCAATTGTTAGGTCTGGAACATCAGGGGCGTATTGCCTTACGGAGTACCACCCATCGTCCAAACAGTGGTGTAACGGAAACTTTAAGATTTAATACAGAAATTGGTAATCAAACATATCCGGCAGATACGGTCACACGCCGTTATACCTATCGTGGTTCAGACAATGTATTGCAATTTGATCAGCAGACGGCGCTCAATGACCAGCTCTCCCTAGATCTGGGTCTTGCAGCAGTCTATGCCCATCGTGAAAGTGAAGTGACTTATGCAAATATTATTCCTGATCCAAATTCAGGTCCTTATGTAGATCCTAAAGTCAGTCGTTATGAATGGAATTTTGCTCCTCGTATTGGCCTAATGTATCAGCCGAATGACTCTGTACAATGGTTTGCCAATTTAAGCCGCAGCATCGAACCAGCTCATCCTTGGGCGATGGCATGGTCATCACCTTATTACTATTCTAAAGAAAGTGGGGCTGCATCAAATCGAGTACGTGCACCAATCTATTTAGAAACGCAAACCGCTAATAGTCTTGAAGTGGGTGGACGTGGCCAATCAGGCTTTGGCGATTGGGCGCTCAGCTATTATTATTCTAAAGTTAAAAATGAACTTTTAACGTCTGAAATGATTAAGGATTATGGAGAGGGTTCAAGCAAAAATGAAAGAATCAGTGTAGAAGCAAATGCCACACCAACCATTCATCAAGGCGTCGAACTCAGTTTGGATACACCATTGCATGAATTTAAATATGGCGAATTACGCTTGCAACAGGCCTATACACTGAGCGATTTCCAATACAAAAATGATCCGCTGTATGGCGAAAACCAGTTGCCGGGAATACCCAAACATTTGTATCAGGCACAGCTCAGTTATGCCATGCATAATGGTTTTTATATCGGCGTGAATACCGAATATGCGTCCAAAATGCCGCATGATTATGCCAATAGCCGCTTTAGTGATGATTACCAGATTTGGGGCATTGATCTCGGTTATGCACCAGAACACCAATCATGGAAAACCTGGATCAATTTCAAGAATATCACCGATGAAAAATATGCTGCTGTGGTGATTCCAGGTCTAAATGATCAAGGGAAGGATGTGGCGCGATCTTCGCCAGGCGAAGGATTCTCGACCTATGCTGGTGTGTCTTTCAAGTTTTAAACTTGAAACTGTTACAAGCGTAAAGAAAAGAGCGGAGATTAGTCCGCTCTTTTTTATATATGATTAATTCAACCATTAACTTTGGATAATTCCAGTCACGCCAGTGACAATCATATCAATCGCAATGGTACCGATCAGCAGTGCAGCAACACGCCCGACTATATCCACATATAAATCTATGTAGTTGGAATATTTATGCTGCAAATGATCATGCAGATATTTCATCAGAATCAGCAGGCTACAGGTCAAAAACAGGGTAAGAAAAATCACCAGCATGGTTTGCCATAAACTGAGCTGAATTCCAGTAATCACCGCCGCTGAAATGGTGCCCGGCCCAATCATAAAGGGCATGGCAATGGTGCCTGCCAGATGATGAGGTGCGCCGCGCATCACGCCAATGGTATCGGCACCTTCAAAGACATAGCGATAACCAATCACCAGAAAAATGATTCCGCCAAAAATCTGGAAGGATTCAAAACGGACATGCAGTACTTCCTGAAAAAAGGCTTCACCGGTCTTGGCAAAAATAATAAAGACGATAAAGCTGATCAGGCTGCCCTGAATCAATGCCATGTTAAAGACTTTGGCTTCGGAATTACGGATAATTCCGAGCATATAAATACTCATCAAAAATGGATTGAGTAAAGAGAAGAACAGGGCAAAGGCATGTAAGCTTTCTGACATTATCGATTCCTTCTAGGGCCTTGGACGGTATTAATTTTCACGGTCTGGAAACAGCGGGCGTGTACCCGGACTGATACGGTTAATATGCAGATACATCATATGACGTTCATATTTATCCAGAATGTCGTTAATGACCTGTTCCTTGCTATAACCGACCAGATCATTGCCTTGCGAACCTTCAAACAGATAGCTTTCCAGACGATAGTAATAACGTTTGGCACGTTTCCCGCGCGAACTGAAGTTTGGGGTGTCATAACGCACCGGCCAGATTTCATAAACAAAATTTTCTTCTTCATCGAGCTGAATAATCAGATCCAGATGATAGAGTTCCGGTTCATCCTCTACCGGTTTTTCCTGTACATCAACATGCACACCTTTAGTGATGAGTTCGGCTGCAACAGCCTCAATAGCCGGTTTGCACACCTCATTTAGCATGCTTCGGGTCTGGGGCAGGCTTGGATGTAACATCACCCGACTCAGCCGTTTTTTCCAGTTAAAGATGTCCACGTTTCCGACCACAGGTGCCGCATTCATACTGGTACTGGCCTGACGGAAATCTTCCAGACGCAGGGATTTATACAGGCCCGCCATGACAAAGAAAATCACAAAGCTAAAAGGCAGTCCCATAATAATGGTGGTGTTTTGCAAGGCTGTAACACCGTTGGCCATCAGCATCGCCAAAGTCAGCAAGCCAATCGCAATGGCCCAGAAAATACTCAGCCAGCGCGGTGAATCATGCTCGATATTGGTAAATTTAGTGGTGAAATTCCCCAGTACCAAAGCGCCAGAATCCGCAGAAGTGACATAGAACAACAAACCGGTAATGGTCGCGATCCCTGCGATAAAGCTAAAGCCAGGATATTGCGCCAGCAAGTCATAGAAACCATGTGCCGGATTTTCCAGGACTGTGGTCGCCAGTTGAGTATTGCCATCAAACATGACGCTATGGAGTGCACTATTACCAAAAATAGATAACCAGGTCAGGGTAAATAATAGGGGAATAATCAAGGTGCCGGCGACAAACTCACGGATGGTTCGTCCACGTGAAATACGCGCCAGAAACAGCCCGACAAAAGGAGACCAGGCAATCCACCAGGCCCAGAAGAACAAAGTCCAGCTATTCATCCATTCTTTAGGTTGCTCAAATGGAAAACTGGTTAAGGACAGCTTTGGAAACTGACTGATATAGTCACCAAAGTTCTGAATCAGGGCGGCCAGCAAGAATTCGGTATTGCCCATCATTAAAATAAACAGTAACAGGCCAATCGAGACATAAATATTAATTTCTGAAAGGACGCGGATGCCTTTATTGACCCCGGAGGCAACAGAAATAATGGTAATAATCACCGCGACTGCGATTAATCCGGTCTGTACCCACAGGTTTTCCGGTAAATCAAACAGCACATGCAGGCCGTAATTGAGCTGGACCACACCAATACCGCAGGTGGTCGCAATACCGAAAATCGTGCCGAGTACTGCCGCAGTATCGACCGTATGCCCAATCGGACCATGAATCTTTTTACCAAAAATCGGATAGAGTGCTGAACGGATGGTCAGTGGCAGGTTATAACGATAACTGAAATAGCCCAGGGCCACACCTATCAGTGCATACATGCTCCAGCCAGTTAAACCATAGTGGAACAGGGTCCAGACCATGGACTGGCGAGCCGCCTCGAAAGTCTGGCCTTCACCGACGGGTGGATTCATATAATGCGAGAGAGGTTCCGCCACCGAGAAGAACATCAGGTCAATCCCGATTCCGGCAGAAAACAACATGGCTGACCAGCTTAATAAACTAAATTCAGGCTTGGAATGTTTAGGCCCTAATTTAATTTCCCCATAACGTGAACAGGCAATAAAAATAATAAACACCAGATACAAAGTGGCAGCCAGCAGGTAATACCAGCTAAATGTACGACTGACCCAGTTCAGAATATTGGTGATGACCAGATTGGCCTGTTGATTGAATAAAATCGTGACGAGAGAAAAAAGCAGAATAAGTGTTGCTGAAACATAAAACACCACTTTATTCAGACTATCCTGCACTTGTTCAGTTTTCTTTTGCATAAATCTGTGACCGTAGTTTTATTGTCATGTGATTTACAGCGCAGTTCGATTTGACACAGGGTTCGACACTTAAAGAGTCAAAGCCGAATCAATTACAAACATTTGCAAATCCAAAACAAACTGCGCTGTACATCTGAGGTTGCTAGGCACTATAATTTTTATTAATTGATCGTTCAATTAAAAAAACGTTTTTTAATGTTACCTCATTCTGCTATTGCAGCATGAGTCCGATTTATAGATTCGTTATTCAGGTTAGTCTTATGCCAAAAGTTGGTATGCAACCGATCCGCCGTCAACAGCTTATTGACGCGACCCTAGCTGCTGTAAATGAACTAGGTTTTGCAGAAACCTCAATCAGCCAGATTGCACAACGTGCCGGTGTTTCGACCGGCATCATAAGCCATTATTTTGGCGGGAAAAATGGCCTCATTGAAGCAACAATGCGTTATTTATTGCAGCAGTTAGGTAAAACCGTGGCAGAGATGCAGACCCAGGTGGATGCCACACCTGAGCAACGTTTGCTTGCCATTGTACGGGGTAATTTTGCTGCACCTCAAACCAATAAGGCCGCTATGAAAGTCTGGCTGGCATTTTGGGCGAGCAGCTTGCATCAACCGGACTTGCATCGGTTGCAACAGGTTAACCATTACCGCTTACATTCCAATCTTAAATACGAATTTATGAAAGTGCTGTCCCAATCAGAAGCAGAAACAGCGGCTCAAGGACTGGCTGCACTGATCGACGGATTCTGGTTACGCGGCGCACTGATCAGTGGCGAGATTGATCCAGAAATGCCGGTCGAACTGTGTAGCCAGTTTATCCAGCAGCAATTGAAATCACACAAATAGGCGAGGGAATTACAGTGACTACCTATCATTTACAGCGTCCTTATATTCACGGCCAATATGTCGATGCAACATCGCATCGCAGCTTTGAAAGCATCAACCCTGCAACTGGTGAGATCCTGGCGGAAATCCAGATCTGCAGCAAAGAAGACATTGATCGTGCCGTCGAATCTGCACAAAAAGGGCAGAAGGTCTGGGCTGCAATGACGGCGATCGAGCGCTCCCGGATTTTAAATAAAGCAGTCGCTATTTTACGCGAACGTAGTGATGAACTGGCGCGTATTGAAAGTCTCGACAGCGGTAAAGCCTGGAGTGAAACCTCTACGGTAGATATTGCGACTGGTGCAGATGTCCTCGAATATTATGCCGGCATCTTGCCAGCCCTCGAAGGACAGCAAATTCCGCTGAGAGAGACTTCATTTATTTATACCCGTCGTGAACCTTTGGGTGTTGTGGCCGGCATTGGCGCCTGGAACTATCCGATTCAGATTGCCCTATGGAAATCTGCACCTGCACTGGCAGCAGGCAATGCCATGATTTTCAAAGCCAGTGAAACAACACCTTTAACCGCACTCAAACTGGCGGAGATTTATACCGAAGCCGGTGTACCGCATGGTGTGTTTAATGTCGTGACGGGTAGTGGCGAAATTGGGGGTTACTTAACTGCGCATCAGGATATTGCCAAAGTGTCGTTTACTGGTGGTGTTGCGACGGGCAAAAAAGTCATGGCACAAGCAGCAGATTCGAGTCTGAAAGAAGTCACCATGGAACTCGGTGGAAAATCCCCACTGATTATCTGTGAAGATGCCGATCTTGATCTTGCCGCTGACATTGCCATGATGGCCAATTTTTACAGCTCAGGTCAGGTCTGTACCAACGGCACCCGGGTATTCATTCCCTATACCTTAAAAGCGGCTTTTGAAGAAAAAATCTTGCAGCGTATTCCTCATATCCGTATAGGCGATCCGCTCGATCCGGAAACCAATTTTGGGCCAGTCTCTAGTTTTGCGCATATGCAGAAAGTACTGAAATTTATCGAGCAGGGCAAAATCGAAGGGGCACGATTACTTTGTGGTGGTGGCCGTGCCACACAAGGTGATTTGGCCAAAGGTGCCTACGTCTTGCCCACGGTATTTAGTGACTGCCGGGATGATATGAGTATCGTCCAGCATGAGATCTTTGGGCCAGTCATGAGTATTTTAAGCTATGACTCTGAAGAGGAAGTCATTCGCCGTGCCAATGCGACCGAGTACGGACTGGCTGCGGGCGTTGTCACGCCTGACCTTGCCCGTGCGCATCGTATCATTCACCAGATTGAAGCCGGAATTTGCTGGATAAATACCTGGGGCGAATCTCCAGCGGAAATGCCGGTCGGTGGTTATAAACACTCGGGCGTAGGGCGTGAAAACGGAATTATGACCTTGCAGCAATATACCCAGACCAAATCGGTTCAGGTGGAATTGAGCCCATTCCAGTCCGTGTTTAGCGCATAAGGAGGTCTCCGCTTGATGAATTACGATTATATTATTATCGGGGCAGGCTCGGCCGGAAATGTGCTGGCTGCTCGATTGACTGAGGATCCGGATACCAAAGTCTTGCTATTAGAGGCGGGCGGGCCGGATTATCGTCTGGATTTTAGAACCCAGATGCCGGCAGCCTTGGCTTATCCTTTACAGGGACGCCGTTATAACTGGGCCTATCTGACCGATCCTGAACCACATATGAATAATCGCCGCATGGAATGCGGACGTGGTAAAGGCCTTGGTGGCTCATCGCTGATTAATGGCATGTGTTATATCCGCGGCAATGCCATGGATCTGGAACAGTGGGCCAGCTTGAAAGGTCTGGAACACTGGAGCTATGCAGAATGTCTGCCCTATTATAAAAAGGCGGAAACACGCGATATTGGCGGCAATGACTATCATGGCGATGCCGGGCCAGTTTCAGTCGCAACACCAAAAAATGATAATAATGAGCTGTTTCATGCCATGATCGAAGCTGGTGTACAGGCCGGTTATCCACGAACGGACGATTTAAATGGCTATCAGCAGGAAGGCTTTGGCCCGATGGATCGTACCGTGACTCCGCAAGGCCGCCGTTCCAGTACCGCGCGCGGTTATCTGGATATGGCCAAAGGGCGCGACAATCTCACTATTATTACCCATGCCATGACCAATAGAATTCTGTTTAGCCAGAAGCAGGCGATTGGCGTGGAATATTTTGAAGGTCAAAATGCCTTACAACCCATTCAGGTCTTTGCCGATAAAGAAGTTCTGCTGTGTGCCGGGACGATTGCTTCCCCGCAAATTTTGCAGCGTTCAGGTGTGGGTCCTGCCGCATTATTAAAAAGTCTGGACATTACAGTCGTTCAGGACTTGCCGGGTGTGGGCGAAAACTTGCAGGATCATCTGGAAATGTACCTGCAATACCAGTGTAAAAAACCGGTCAGTCTCTATCCCGCCTTAAAGTGGTATAACCAGCCGATGATTGGTGCTGAATGGTTATTTCTAGGCACAGGTATTGGCGCCAGTAATCAGTTTGAAGCAGGCGGCTTTATCCGTTCTTCCGACGAGTTCGAGTGGCCCAATATCCAGTATCATTTCCTGCCGATTGCAATCAACTATAATGGAACCAATGCCATTCATGAGCATGGTTTTCAGGCGCATGTCGGTTCGATGCGTTCACCCTCCCGCGGGCGTATACAACTCAAATCCAAAGATCCGTTTGAGCATCCAAGTATTTTATTTAACTATATGAGTACCGAGCAGGATTGGCGCGAATTCCGGGATGCCATCCGGATTACCCGGGAAATTATGCACCAGCCAGCACTTGATCCTTATCGGGGTGAAGAAATCAGTCCGGGTCAAGCTGTACAGACAGATGCCCAAATTGACGAGTTTGTGCGTAATCATGCTGAAACCGCATATCACCCATCTTCTAGCTGTAAAATGGGCGAGGATGATATGGCAGTTGTGGACGGTTATGGCCGGGTACATGAAATGCAGGGTCTCAGAGTCATTGACGCTTCCATCATGCCCTTAATTATTACCGGAAATTTGAATGCCACTACCATCATGATGGCCGAGAAACTGGCAGATCATATTCGGGGAAATCCGGCTTTAGCTGCATCGACTGCGCCGTTTTATCAGGCAGCTCGAGTCTCAAGCCAAGCTTGAAATTTCTATTTTACAGGTGGAAATAGGCATAAACTTATATTAATTATGCGTTAAAATAAGCTGTATATTTTGATATTAATCAATCTTTAAGTAGGGCTGCATCATGTGTTCAGCCCTTTTATTTACCTAAAAAGAATTTTATATTTTATGAGAATCTTAAATCAAACCTTGCTCTTCGGCTGTGTCACATTTTCCAGTATTTGTAGTTTTGCAAATGACGTTCAAAATAATCAAATACAAGCAAGTGGCAACCTGAGCGTGGTGTCTAAATATGTATCACGTGGTTTAAGCAATGCACCGGAAGACGATAATATTGCACTACAAGCAGGGTTGAATTTGGCCTATGGCAACTTTTATGTGGGCTATTGGGGTTCTACATTGGGTTATTCCTATGCTGAGGTGCAAGGACGCAAAGGGCATAGCACCGATAAATTCGAGCATGATTTTCTGGTCGGTTATACGCACAGCTCGGAACATTATGATTGGGATTTCTGGAATGCCACCTACTATTATCCAGGGGGCGAAAACACCACCGGTAATGAGTTGGGTTTAAATGTCAGCCGTATGCTGGATGAAAAAACCAGTATTGGCGCGAGCGTATCGACCTATCTTTATGATGTGGCCTATGCCAATCAGGGCGATACCTTTTATACGCTGAATCTGAACCATCAATTGAATGATCGTGTGAATGCCAGTCTGACTGCTGCAGGTAGCTATTTTAATGATGAAGGCAAATATGAAGGTGGAGAACTGGGCGATACCCAAAAACAGCATGCCTTCCGTTATGCGTCTGCTGGACTGAGTTATGCAATCTTGCCTCAATTAAGTGTGTCAGGCGAATATCTGCTGGGGGGCTATGACCGCTACGGTGACAAGCAGCGAAATCTGGCTTTATTCGGTTTAAGCTATGATTTTTAAGGCCTTAAAGCTTAGAAGATGAAATTATTGTTAATCTGTCTATACATATTTTAAAGCTACATCAGAAGCGCTCATTCGATATTAAAAGCAACACATGGATCGTCACAAATTTTAAATGTGTTGATTCATGTTGTTCCTATTTCTTAGCTTTATAGAAAATATCGCAGAAAAACTCACAAACGTTATCAATTTCATCAAATGACTCTATAATAGCGCCCATTCTTAAAGGGTTCGCCGTAGTCTCATGACTACGTTATTACCCTGATTTATTTTTAAGTCAAGTTCTCCTGCGTGATTCGGCTTGTACATTCAGATTCAGCATCTTATTTGTCCATGGCGGCACATAAGAACATTTAGGTGTCCACATGGAAATCAAGGTCAATTATCTCGACAATCTGCGCCAAGAAGCCAAATTTGATGACTTCACGGTGATTGCCGATCAACCGATTCGTTACAAAGGCGATGGTTCTGCACCCGGTCCATTCGATTATTTTCTGGCCTCATCGGCACTTTGTGCAGCTTACTTTGTCAAAGTATATTGTGCAGCACGTGATATTCCGACCGAAAATATTCGCCTGTCACAAAACAATATTGTCGATCCTGAAAACCGTTATAAACAGATTTTTAAAATTCAGGTTGAACTGCCAGCTGATATTTCAGAAAAAGACCGCCAGGGCATTTTACGTTCGATTGACCGTTGTACGGTCAAGAAAGTGATCCAGACTGGCCCTGAGTTTGTGATTGAAGAAGTCGAAAGCATTGATGCCGATGCGCAAGCCTTGTTAATGCCAAGTCTGGCCTCTGCAAACAGCACGTTCATTCCGGGCAAAGATCTGCCTTTGGAAGAAACCATTGCCAATATGTCTGCCATTCTGGCCGGTCTGGGCATGAAGATTGAAATCGCATCATGGCGCAATATCGTACCAAATGTATGGTCATTGCATATTCGTGATGCACAGTCGCCAATGTGCTTTACCAATGGTAAAGGGTCAACCAAGGAAAGTGCGCTGGCATCTGCACTGGGCGAGTTCATCGAGCGCTTGAACTGTAACTTTTTCTATAATGACCAGTTCTGGGGTGAAGACATTGCCAATGCAGAATTTGTACATTATCCGGATGAAAAATGGTTTAAGCCGGGTCCAAATGGCGAACTTCCGCAGGAAGTCTTAGACGAATATACGCTTGAAATTTATGATCCTGAAGATGAGTTATTGGGTACGCATCTTTATGACACCAACTCGGGCAATACTGAACGTGGTATCTGTTCACTGCCATTTGTACGTCACTCCGATGGTGAAACGGTTTATTTCCCATCGAATCTGATTGAAAATCTATACTTGAGTAACGGGATGAGTGCAGGGAATACCTTGCCTGAAGCTCAGGTGCAATGTCTGTCTGAAATCTTTGAACGTGCAGTCAAGCGTGAAATTATTGAAGGTGAACTGGCTTTACCAGATGTACCTGAACAGGTGCTGGCGAAATATCCAAAAATCGTTGAAGGTATTAAAGGTTTAGAGGAACAGGGCTTCCCGGTGCTGGTCAAAGATGCCTCATTAGGCGGTCAATTCCCGGTAATGTGTGTGACCTTGATGAACCCGCGTACTGGCGGTGTGTTTGCATCTTTTGGCGCGCATCCAAATTTTGAAGTGGCACTTGAACGCAGTCTGACTGAATTGCTGCAAGGTCGTAGCTTCGAAGGTCTGAATGACCTGCCGAAGCCAACTTTTAGCTCAAATGCCGTGACTGAACCGAACAACTATGTCGAACACTTTATCGATTCGAGCGGTGTGGTGTCTTGGCGTTTCTTTAGTGCCAAAGCAGATCATGAATTTGTGGAATGGGATTTCACCAACCATGGTCAAAACTCCAATGCAGATGAAGCTGCAGCTTTATTCGGCATTCTGGAAGAGCTCGGTCATGAAGCCTATATGGCGGTTTATCAACATTTAGGTGCAACGGCTTGTCGTATCCTGGTGCCAGGCTATTCTGAAATCTATCTGGTCGAAGATCTGATCTGGGATAATACCAACAAGGCTTTGGCATTCCGTGAAGATATCCTGAACTTGCATCGTCTGGATGAAGAACAGCTTGAGGCGCTGGTAGAGCGTCTGGAAGAATGTGAGCTGGATGACTATACCGAGATCAAAACCTTGATCGGGGTTGAATTCGATGAAAATACCGAATGGGGACAGCTCACTATTCTTGAGCTAAAACTCTTGATTTATATCGCTTTACAGCAATTTGAAGAAGCCAAGGATCTGGTTGAGCAGTTCTTGCAGTTCAATACCAATACCGTTGAACGTGGCCTGTTCTACCAGTGCATGAATGTCGTGCTTGAAGTACTGCTCGATGATGATATGGAGCTGGAAGATTATGCACATAACTTCCGCCGTATGTTTGGAGATGAACGTATGGATGCGGTTATGGCTTCAGTTGAAGGCACAGTACGTTTCCATGGTTTGAGCGAAACCAGTATGAAGCTTGAAGGTCTGGATCGTCATTTACGCCTGATTGATAGCTATAAAAAACTGCATGCTGCGCGTGCCAAGTTTGTGGCGAAATAAACAGGGACTTCTGCCAAGTTTTGGCTGAGATTAAAATCTGTAAAAGAGCTCATTTCAGAATGGGCTCTTTTTTGCATATACATAAATTACGTTAAAATCAGGCAACAAGAGATGCCCTACTTTTTATAAAATGAAGATTTTTAATAGCTATTTAAAGAATAATCAAAAAATAAAGGGCGATTTATATCGCCCTATGATCTTTATAAAAGCCTTATATATTATTCAGGTTCATAGCAATACTATTTACCATATGAATCAGACGCGGTCCAATTTCATTTTCAAGTTTTTCCTGATTTAACAAGTAACTTGGTGCACCACAGTTAAAGGTTAAAATACCATGTTTAGGATGAATCAAAGGAACGGCTACAGAGTTCACATCCTTCGCCCAGTCTCCGAGGGATAAACAATAACCATAATCCTGATAATCGCGAATGGCGCGTTCTAGATTTCGTTTAATCGTTGTCCATTGATCTTCATTTCTTTTTTTAATGGCATCAAATAAATATTCACGTTCTTTTACCTCCATGGCCGCCAGACAGGCACGTCCCATGGCACTCGAATGAATCGGTAAGGTTGAACCCACTGAACGGCGCATGGTTAAGGTGGTGTCTGTATGTACGACTTCCAGGTAAATCATATTGAGACGGTCACGTGTTGCCATCGCCACTGGCGCCTGTGCATAGCGTGACATTTCTTCCATAAATGGATAAGCCTGAGTTCGTGCAGAGATATTGCTTAACGCAGAATAGCCCAGAGCCAGCACACCGACATCGAGTAAATATTTAGTCGTATTTGGAAGTTGTTTTAAATAACCTAAAGAAACCAGAGTGCTGGTAATACGCGCCACAGTTGGTTTTGGTAAATTGGTCATTTGTGCAATTTCTTGATTGCCCAACAACTGATTGGTTGCAGAGAAACATCTTAGAATCTCAAGGCCACGGGCAATAGAGGCAATAAACTGTGGATTATTTTCGCGATGAATATGCGAGATTGGATCTAAGCGAATTTCATCAAAATTAGGTATTTCACCTGTTTTATTTTTAGTCATGGTCTACAGAAATAGAAAGTAAATTAAGGAATATCATAGCAACTTCATTTCACGATACAAAATAAAACAATTAAATTATAGATAAATAATGACTAAGTTTTACTCTGATGTGCGCCAAAAGTTGCCATACACGTAAATAATTACACGAAATAGCGGGTCTACTTTTTAAATAAATCCTTTCATCAAACAATGGGTTTTATTGAGTTCTGAACGCTTTCAACACATAAAAACACCATCGAAAAATCAGAATTTAAAAACATAATAATTTTGCATTGCGAAATATTATTTTATATTAAATCTATTTTAAAGTCAGATAAATTTCGTTTTTATATAAAAAATAAATTTTTTGACGAATTTACTTGCTGAAATCTTGATTTTATGGTTATTTATTTCGTAATACGAAACAAAAAATAAAAGGGTAAAGGAATTTACCCAGACGATATAAATGGAGATTCCTATGATTCGCGATCCAGAAATGCTCGATCAACTTCTCTCGACGATTCGAGATTTTGTCAAAAATGAGCTGGTTCCTCTTGAGCATGAAGTGGAAGAAAGTAATGCTATTCCTGAACATATTGTGGAGCAGATGAAAAAACTGGGACTGTTTGGTCTGACGATTCCTGAAGAATACGGCGGTCTCGGGATTACCATGGAAGAGGAAATTCTGGTTGCGATGGAGCTTGGTCAAACTTCGGCTGCATTTCGCTCTCTGATTGGAACCAATAATGGCATCGGTTCGAGCGGCATCATCATTGATGGAACAGAAGAGCAAAAACAGAAATATTTACCACGCTATGCAACTGGCGAAATCATTGGCTCTTTCTGTTTGACTGAACCAGATTCCGGTTCTGATGCAGCCTCTTTAAAGGCCAGTGCGGTCAAAGAGGGTGATTATTATCTTTTAAATGGCACCAAACGTTTTATCACCAATGCACCGCGTGCAACGACATTTACGGTCATGGCCCGTACCAATCCGGATATTAAAGGTGCCAGCGGTATTTCGGCATTTCTGGTCGAAGCAGGCACACCGGGCTTGAGTCTAGGCAAAATTGACAAGAAAATGGGCCAACATGGTTCCTATACCTGTGATGTGATTTTTGACAACTGCCGTGTGCATCAAGACCAGCTGATTGGTGGCGTTGAAGGCATCGGTTTTAAGACGGCCATGCGCGTACTCGACAAAGGTCGTTTGCATATTGCCGGTTATAGCGTGGGTATGGCAGAACGCATGCTGGAAGATGCCTTAAATTATGCGGTTGAACGTAAACAGTTTGGCCAACCGATTGCGAATTTTCAGCTGATTCAAGGTATGTTAGCCGACTCAAAAGCTGAAATTTATGCAGCCAAATGTATGGTGCTGGATGCGGCACGTAAGCGTGATGCCGGCCAGAATGTGACGACGGAAGCCTCTTGCGCCAAAATGTTTGCCACTGAAATGTGTGGCCGTGTCGCTGATCGCTGCTTGCAAATCCATGGTGGCGCAGGTTATATCAGTGAATATTCAATTGAACGTTTCTATCGTGATGTGCGTTTATTCCGTTTATATGAAGGAACGACCCAAATTCAACAAATTATTATTGCGCGTGAAATGATTAAACAGGCAACAGCCTAAACACATAATTTTAAAATAGGGAAATATTAAAATGACGACAAAAATTAGATTTGATTGGCAAGACCCGTTTTTAATCGAACAACAACTGACTTCAGAAGAGCGCATGATTCGTGATGCGGCAGCAGCATATTGTCAGGACAAACTGATGCCGCGTGTATTGGAACAGTTTCGTCATGAAAAAACCGATCCGACTATTTTCCGTGAAATGGGTGAGCTTGGTTTACTGGGCCCAACCATACCTGAACAGTACGGCGGTGCCGGTTTAAATTATGTCAGCTATGGTCTGATTGCGCGTGAAGTCGAGCGTGTCGATTCAGGTTATCGCTCTATGGCCAGCGTACAGAGTTCACTGGTAATGGTGCCGATTAACGAATTCGGTTCTGAAGAGCAAAAACAGAAGTATTTACCAAAATTGGCCACCGGTGAATATATTGGCTGTTTCGGTCTGACTGAGCCAGATCATGGTTCAGATCCGGGCAGCATGATTAGCCGTGCCAAAAAAGTCGATGGTGGTTACCGTTTAACTGGCGCAAAAATGTGGATTACCAATAGTCCAATAGCCGATGTATTTGTGGTCTGGGCTAAAGAAGTCTCTGCTGAGGGTAATGTCGGTGACATTCGCGGTTTCATTCTGGAAAAAGGTTGGGAAGGGCTGTCTGCACCTGCGATTCATGGCAAGGTCGGTTTACGTGCCTCGATCACCGGTGAAATCGTGATGGATAACGTCTTTGTTCCAGAAGAAAATGCCTTCCCGGAAGTGCGTGGTCTAAAAGGTCCATTTACCTGTTTGAATAGTGCGCGTTATGGCATTGCCTGGGGTGCCATGGGGGCAGCAGAATTCTGCTGGCATACCGCACATCAGTACACCATGGATCGTAAACAGTTTGGTCGACCACTCGCTGCAAATCAGCTGATCCAGAAGAAACTGGCGGACATGCAAACTGAAATTGCTCTTGGTTTACAGGTCGCCTTACGTTTTGGTCGTATGAAAGATGAAGGTATTGCATCAGTCGAAGGAACATCATTGATCAAACGCAACAACTGCGGTAAGGCCCTGGATATTGCACGCTTGGCACGTGACATGATGGGTGGTAACGGGATTTCTGATGAATTTGGCGTAGCCCGTCATCTGGTCAATCTGGAAGTGGTGAATACCTATGAAGGTACTCACGATGTACATGCCTTGATTCTGGGTCGTGCTCAAACCGGAATCGCAGCATTTTGTAATTAAAGATAGGGCAACATTGAGCCAGCGATGCTGGCTCGTAAGTTTTGGCTGGCTTTAATTTAGTCAACCAACCCAGTTTTGGGTGTAATCTGGTTTTAGCATTTTTGATAAAAAGCCGTTGATTTGATGCTCAAACAACCAAGGAATAGATCGTTTAAACATTTTATAACAATCGGAAAATGGTTTTTTTGACGTACTGCTAAAATGGGTTTTGGGCAGCCAGATGCTGTTGTGATTCATATCTGTAAAAAGCTACTTGTAAGCCTGATAGTGGTCATTATATTAACTCTATACGCACTTTTGAGATGATAGTTCTATTTGCTTTAGCTCAATAATGATCAGACTCTGATGTTTCAGTTGGGTGCAGCAGAAAAAATCATTCAAGAATGCAGGATATCTTATTAACGTAAATTTATCTTCAGGTTTTCTATTGCTCATATCTAATTAAAAAAGACCAGAACTGATTTTAAACCACTGATTCTGTAGTACGAAATGAGTGATTTAAAATCATAAATTAAACAGGTTCTTTTACTCTATTTCGATTAAAAAAACTTGATTGACTAGTTAAACAAGAAAGCTGTTTGAGTTACTGAAAAAGCAGCTGCTTTATAAAAAAGAAAAATTCGCTATACAAAATAAATGGAGATTTTAATGGAACAGGTCGTTCAGATCGAGCAAATCTCGACGCATGTGGCGATGGTTAAAATTCATCGGCCTGAAGCAAAAAATGCCTTGAATACAGAAGTGCGTCAGAAACTTGCTGCTGCTTTTTTACAACTCAATGATGATAAAAATATCCGTGCCATTATTCTTACCGGTGGCGAAACAGATTTTGCAGCGGGTGCAGACCTGAAAGAATTGGCTACCGCTGAAACCATCCAGATGATGCAGCGCCGTACCGAACGTTACTGGCAGGCGATTGCACAATGTTCTAAACCTGTCATTGCTGCAGTCAATGGTTATGCGCTGGGTGGTGGCTGTGAACTGGCGATGCATGCCGATATTATTATTGCTGGAAAAAGTGCCCAGTTCGGTCAACCTGAAGTGAAAGTGGGCGTGATGCCGGGTGCAGGGGGCACTCAACGTTTATTCCGTGCAGTGGGTAAATTCCATGCCATGCGTATCATCATGACCGGTTGTCTGGTACCTGCGCCGGAAGCTTATCAAATTGGCCTGGTCTCTCAAGTGACCGAGGACAATGAAACCCTTGCCACTGCCATCAAGATGGCCGAAGGTCTGGCAAAATTGCCGCCAATTGCACTGGAACAAATCAAGGAAGTGGCATTACTGGCCGAAGATGTGCCGCTCAATGCTGGACTTACCCTAGAACGTAAGTCTTTCCAGATACTGTTTTCTTCAGAAGATCAAAAAGAAGGTATGCAGGCCTTTATCGAAAAACGTAAACCGAATTATCAGGGACGATAAGCATGAGTATTCAGATTCAGAAAATCGGCATCATTGGTGTCGGCACGATGGGTGCAGGCATTGCCCAGATTGCCATTCAGTCTGGGCATGATGTGGTGTTATTTGATGCCAAAGCCGGTGCAGCCGAACAGGCGCAGGAAAAACTGGCTAAAACACTGAATACACTGGCCGATAAAGGCAAGTTTAGCCACGAAAAAGCAGCTGAAGATATTGCCCATTTATCAATCGCGCAGCAGCTAGAAGACTTGAAAGATTGTGATCTGATTGTTGAAGCGATTATCGAAAATCTGGAAATCAAGCAAAAGCTGATGCAGCAACTGGAAGCGCTTGTAAAACCGGAAGCCATTCTGGCATCGAATACCTCTTCATTATCGATCAGTGCGATTGCTGCCAATTGCAGTCAGCCGGAACGTGTGGCCGGCTATCATTTTTTTAATCCGGTACCACTGATGAAAGTGGTGGAAGTGATTGAAGGCTTTAATACTCATTCCGATATTCTGGAAGCCTTGACTCAACTTTCAATCAAGATGGGACATCGCCCGGTCAAAGCCAAAGATACCCCAGGATTTATCATTAACCATGCCGGTCGGGCCTTTGGCAGTGAAGCCTATGCCATTCTGAATGAAAATGTCACGCCATTTTATGAGATTGACCGGATTTACCGCGATGGGATCGGTTTTAAAATGGGACCTTTTGAGCTAGGCGATCTGACCGGTATGGATGTATCGCATCCGGTGAGTGAATCGATTTATCACCAGTATTATGAAGAAGCACGTTACCGTCCAAGTGTGATTACCCGTCAACGCTTTATTGCCAAACAGCTCGGTCGTAAAACCGGTAAAGGCTTCTATGATTACACTTCAGGTAGCAAAGTAGGTGATGTGGCTCCAACACTGGTTGAAAAGCTCGATCACTATCCAGCAGTCTGGCTAGGCACAGAATATAGTGAAGATCGTCAGGCGCTTGAGCAGTATCTGCAACAGTTCAATATTCAGATCGAACAAACTGAAACACCTTCGGCAGATGCCTTAATCTTAATTGCCACTTATGGTGAAGATGCAACTTCAGCCGCTGTCCGTTATCAGGTGACACCTCAGCAAGTGGTCTGCATCGACCTGCTGTATGGTCTGAATAAACATCGCACTTTAATGCCAACTCTTGTGACCAAGCCTGAACTGACTCATGCCGCACAATCGATTTTTAATCTGGATGGCGTGACTGCGAGCACAATTCAGGAAAGTGTCGGCTTTGTGGCGCAGCGTGCTTTGGCGATGATTGTGAACCTTGGTTGTGATATTGCCCAGCAAGGCGTAGCTACGGTAGAAGACATTAACATTGCCGTGAAATTAGGCCTCGGTTATCCGCATGGCCCAATTGAATGGGGTGATGTGCTGGGTGCTGAAAAAATTATGAAAATTCTGGAGCGCATGACTGCAATTACCCGTGATCAGCGTTACCGTCCAAGTCCGTGGTTGCGTCGCCGTGTCCAACTCGGCCTTCCACTTGTCCATACTACATATTAATTAAAAAGTTAAAGGAATAACACTGATGTTAACAGTTTGGCGCACACAGCATGCCGGAAACAGGTGACAATGTTGCAGAAGAATTTGGCATTAGCCGTGAACAGGCAGATACCTTCGCCGCTGCATCACAGGCAGAATATCAGGCGGCGAAAGAAGCCGGTTTCTTTGAAGGTGAAATTACCCCGATTGAAGTTTCACAAGGGCGCAAATTACCACCTAAACAAATTACTGAAGATGAGCATCCACGTGCATCTTCAACATTTTAAGCATTATCCAAGTTAAAACCACTGTTTGAATGTGGTGTGGTGACTGCGGGTAATGCCTCAGGAATCAATGACGGCGTTGCAGCACTGATGATCGGCAGTGAAAAAGTTCAGGAACAGTATGGCTTAAAAACCTTTCTCGCATCCTGTCTTCTGCAGCTGCTGGCATTGAGCCACGCATCATAGGTGCAGGCCCTATTGAAGCGATTAAAAAAGCACTACAACGTGCCGGCTTGACGCTGTCTGCAAGTGGCAGATCAATCGGTTTAGGCTTCCTGATCATGGGCGGTGCCTATTTCTTATGTGGTGCAGTATCTGGAATTTTCATCAAAGACCGTCAATACGATCCTCAAAAGGCCTAAATTAATTTAAATGCAAAAAAATGAGCCTGGATACAGGCTCATTTTTATCTACATCTTTTAAAACCGTATGTCTATTTTTTATTATTGATCTGTTTGTTGATGCAGATAAATACTTTTTAAACCATCATTTACTTTATTAAGAAGGTGAATCAGAGTAATGGCATCATCAAAAGTCAGCTTGTTCAAAGCCTGTCCATAAAAATCAAAAAAATCATTCTGCAAACTATCCCAGGTTTTAAAGCCTTCGCTGGTCAGCGCGACATTTTTAGCACGTCTGTCTTGCTCACTGATAATCCGTTCAACCAGACCATCACGTTCCAGACGTTTTAAAACTGCGTCCAGATTTTGCCGGCTTACACCGAGGTATTCGGTCAAATCAGAAAATGACATCCCTGATTTTACCCGCGGCCGAGACAAGGCTCCCAGTACAGCCCAATGCACTGGAGAAATTCCCAGTTCATTCGAGCATTTGCGATCCAGCGTATTCCCCACCTGAAACAGCCTGAAAAAAAGTCTATTGTGGGCAGAGTATAAGGATTGATCATATTTTTTTGACACAGTATCACTCATTTGATAAGCCACCCAGCTCAACACGTTTAAATAAAAAAGAGTATAGCTTAGAGCTCACTCGCATAAATCGAATTCCAGATTGCAGCGCGCATGTAGAACCCAAGTACACTGGCACCATATTAACTTGAGAAATCATGATTTTTTTCTCTTTATTCAGTCAGCTTGATTGAATGAAGCAACATAAAAAGTTTTTTCGATTCAGGTTGCATTATTCTGAAAATGAGCCTGTGATTGATAGTGCAAATCTAAGAGTAAAGCTGATATGTGTCAATGTCTTTAATTTGTTAAAATTATAAGTTATTGATAATAAGTTATAAAATAAATATATAAACTTATTTTATGTAAATATATTGACATAAAAATATTCTAATTCTATTTTAGTGATAACAGGCGACATATGAACAATAGTTAATCAGAATCAGATAAAAATATACCAGGGAGAGTTAAATGAAAGGGTTGAAGGATAAAGTCGTAATTGTGACCGGTGGCGCAGGTGGCATCGGTTCAGCAACCTGCCGCCGTCTGGCGGAAGAAGGTGCCAAAGTTGCGATCTTTGACATGAATATTGCAGCAGCAGAAAAACTGGCCGCAGAAATTAACCAGCAGAATGGCCAGGCCCTGGCTGTGCAGTGTGACATTACTCAAAATACTGTTGTGGAGCAGGCTGTACAGCAAGTAGAAGCCGAGCTTGGGCCGATTGATGGACTGGTCAATAATGCCGGTTGGGATATTTTCAAACCTTTTATCAAAACGAATCCGCAAGAATGGGAAAAACTGATTCAGATCAATCTGGTCGGTATGCTGAATATGCACTTTGCCGTTCTGAAAGGTATGGTCGAGCGCAATTCTGGCAGTATTGTCAACATTGCCTCTGATGCTGCCCGAGTCGGTTCTTCAGGTGAAGCGGTTTATGCTGCATGTAAGGGCGGACTGCTTTCATTCTCAAAAACACTGGCCCGTGAACATTCTCGTCATAACATTAAAATTAATGTGATTTGTCCGGGGCCAACCGATACCGCTTTGCTTGCCGGTGTAACCGAAGGTGCCTCAAATCCAGAAAAACTCCGTGAGGCTTTCACTCGTGCTATTCCACTCGGTCGTTTAGGTCAACCTGAAGATTTAGCCTCTTCGATTGCCTTCTTTTTAAGTGAAGATGCCAGCTTTATTACCGGGCAAGTACTCAGTGTTTCGGGTGGTTTAACCATGAGTGGTTAAGCAAAAACTGCTAGAAAATATGGAAAATAAAGTCAGACAGAGAAATACAGGAAGTTATAACAATGATTTTTGAAGATATCTTATACGAAGTAAAAAACGGTGTAGCCTGGATCACCATCAATCGTCCAGAAAAAATGAATGCCTTTCGTGGTACGACCTGTGATGAATTAATCAAAGCCTTAAACAAGGCCGGCTATGACCGTGAAGTCGGTGCGATTGTACTGACTGGCGCCGGTGATCGTGCTTTCTGTACCGGCGGGGATCAATCCGCGCATGATGGAAACTATGATGGCCGTGGCACCATTGGTTTGCCAATGGAAGAATTACATACGGCAATGCGTGATGTGCCTAAACCGGTGATCGCTCGTGTACAAGGTTATGCGATAGGTGGTGGAAACGTATTAGCCACCATTTGCGATCTGACCATTTGTTCAGAGAATGCCATTTTTGGTCAGGTGGGCCCGAAAATGGGTTCAGTCGATCCGGGTTATGGCACAGCATATTTAGCACGTGTAGTCGGTGAGAAAAAAGCCCGTGAAATCTGGTATATGTGCCGTCGCTATACGGGCCAAGAAGCGGTTGCAATGGGTCTTGCCAATAAATGTGTACCCGCCGATCAACTTGATGCTGAAGTACAGGCTTGGGCCGAAGAAATCTGTCGGCGTAGTCCGACAGCCATCGCCATTGCCAAACGTAGCTTCAATATGGATACCGCACATCAGGCGGGGATTGCCGGCATGGGCATGTATGCACTGAAACTGTATTACGACACCGAAGAATCACGTGAAGGCGTGAATGCACTAAAAGAAAAACGTCAGCCTGAATTCCGTAAATTTTATAAATAAGGAGCATAGATCATGTCAAAAAATCCTTATATCACCGAAGATTTAGAATTCTTAGCTGAAACCGTTGAAAAGTTTGCACAAAAATATATTGCTCCCGGTTTTTTAGAGCGTGATCAAAGCCGCGTCTTTGACCGCGAGCTGGTCAAGAAAATGGGGGAGATGGGCTTTATTGCACCGGAACTTCCAGAACAATACGGCGGCCAAGGCATGGGACGTCTGGCTGCGGGGGTGATTCATGAAGCGGTGGCCAAAGCAGATTTAAGTTTCTCCTACATTAATTTGCTGGCTTCTTTAAATGGTCAGATTCTGGCAGAACATGGCCAACCGGACGTGGTTGAGCCTTGGCTCAGAAAACTGACCGCGGGTGAAGCCATTTTTTCAATCGCACTGACCGAGCCACGTGGCGGTTCAGATGCAGCCAATTTACGTTTAAAAATCGAACGTGATGGTGATGAATATGTCATTAATGGCGAAAAGACGTCCATTTCTGCGGCAGATCAGGCCGATGCGTCGGTGGTGTTCGGTCGTACCGGTTCAATTGAAGATGGTGCACATGGCGTAACGGCTTTACTGGTACCGATGAATTTACCAGGCATTAGTACCACACGTTTTGACTGTCATGGGCAGCGTGCGATTGGTCGCGGTTCAATTTTCTTTGATAATGTTCGTGTTCCGGTTAATCACCGTCTGGGTGATGAAAACAAAGGTTTTGTGCAAGTCATGCAAGGTTTTGACTTTTCACGTGCCCTGATTGGTTTGCAGGTTTTAGCCGTGGCACGTGTCAGTCTGGATGAATCCTGGGAATATGCAGCACAGCGTGAAGCTTTTGGTCAGCCACTTAGCGCATTTCAAGGGGTGTCACATCCCCTGGCCGAATATGAAACCCAGGTTGAAGCCGCACGATTACTGTGTTTGCAAACCTTATGGCTCAAAGACAACCATTTGCCGCATACCTCTGAAGCTGGCATGTGTAAATGGTGGGGGCCAAAACTGGCCTATGATGTGATTCATCAATGTTTACTGACCTTTGGTCATGCTGGTTATGACCGTGGTGTAATGGAACAGCGTATGCGAGATGTACTGGGCTTCCAGATTGGTGACGGAACAGCTCAGATCATGAAAACCATTATTGCGCGTAAAAAGGCCGGACGTAAAGCCGTTCCTGCCTGATGTAAACAGATCATGTGGGTGCGTGATCAATCGTGCAGATGATTCAAATAGAATTTTGTGTCATCTGCATCGCAGAATTTAGATCTGCAATGTTTGAGTTGATGACTAGTGTTCGGTCTGACCAAAAGAACAGGTAGATAATGATAAAATTGGAGTTATGGAATGGATTTCGATGCGGTTCTTTTACCCCCACGCCGGGAAAAAATGTTGCAACAAGGTTATTGGTTAAATAAGACCATTCTTCAATCATTGAATGAAGCTGTACATCAACATCCTGATAAAGTGGCCTTGGTCAGTTATAAAACTGAAGATCAGTCTGAAACAAGCTTTAGCTACCGGGAAATGCTGCATACAGCCAATAAAATCTCTTTGGGACTGAAGCGTTTAGGCGTGCAGAAACAGGATATCGTTTCTTGCCAGTTACCCAATTGGTGGGAGTTTACGCTATTGTATATTGCGTGTCGCCGGATTGGTGCCATCCTGAATCCGCTGATGCCGATTTTCCGAGAGCGTGAGCTTTCATTCATGCTGAAACATACGGAAAGTAAGGTCTTTATCGTACCGAAAGTATTTCGTAAGTTTGACCATGAAAAACTGGCCGATCAATTACAGAAAAATATTGAGAGCCTGGAACAGATTATTGTCGTCGGTGGTGAAGGCGAGAACAGTTTTGAAAACTTATTGCTTAACCACGGACTGGATCAAGATCCACAAATCCTGAATACCCTGAATGATGTCACCATCACAGCTGATGATATTGCTCAACTGGTGTTTACCTCCGGTACCACTGGCGAACCCAAAGGGGTGATGCATACTGCGAATACCTTATTTTCCAATATCGTGCCTTATGCCAAGCGTTTGCATTTAAACCAGAATGATGTGATTTTCATGGGATCACCGATGGCGCATCAAACCGGTTTTATGTATGGCCTGATTATGCCTGTGCTGTTAAAAGCCAAAGCGGTATTGCTGGATGTCTGGGAGGTCAATACGGCCATCGAGCTGATGCATAAGCATCAGGCGACTTTCACTATGGCTTCGACACCATTTTTAAATGACTTGTCTGAAGCGGTACTCAATAGTCACAAATCTTTAGATAGTCTGAAAATATTCCTGTGTGCCGGTGCACCTATTCCAAGCACGCTGGTGCAAAAAGCACGTCAAAACATCGGTGTGAAAGTGATTTCCGCTTGGGGGATGACCGAGTGTGGTGCGGTGACTACAACTCGTCCGGAAGATGATGATGAGCGTTCATTTAATACTGACGGTCTGCCGCTGCCTGGCGTTGAAGTCAAAGTGGTAGGCGATGATGGCGAGGAATTGGCACCACATCAATCCGGCACGCTAATGATCCGGAGCTGTTCGAATTTTGGTGGTTATCTGAAACGCCCACATTTAAACGAAACCAGTGAGGATGACTGGTTTGATACCGGTGATATTGCTTATGTAGATGAGCAGGGTTATATCCGGATTGCCGGGCGTAAAAAAGATGTGGTTATTCGCGGTGGTGAAAATATTCCGGTGGCCGAAGTTGAATCTTTGATCTATCTACATCCAGATGTGGCAACCGTGGCCTTAATTCCTTATGCAGATGAACGACTGGGTGAAAAAGCCTGTGCCATTGTGAAGCTGAAAGAAGGTGCGCCGCACATGGCATTAAAGGATCTGGTCGATTTCCTGAAAGCCCATAATCTGGCAATCCAGTATATTCCGGAACGTTTAGAGGTCTGGGAAGAAATTCCGATGACCCCATCCGGGAAAATCCAGAAATTTAAACTTCGGGAACTGCTGGCTCAACATATTGCTTCCGCCAGTTAAATCTCATTTCTCTCAACATAAACTCCTGAAAAATCCATTCAGGAGTTTATTGGTTTTATTCCATTTAGACATCAACGATTAAGAGGGCGTTTAGCTGTTATTTCGCGAATTTCAGTAAGGCTTTTGCGGTTGCAGCAGAAGATGCCGGATTTTGTCCCGTAATCAATAAACCATCTTGCTGGACATGCACCTGCCAATCCTCCGCTTTAGAGTATTGGCCGCCATGTTCTTTCAGCATGTCTTCCACTAGAAAAGGTACAATATCCGTCAAGCCAACCGCATCTTCTTCGCTATTACTAAAACCGGTCACGGACTTGCCTTTGACCAGCGGCTGACCATTATGGCCTTTTACATGTCGTAGCACACCGGGTGCATGACAGACCAAAGCCACCGGTTTATTGGCCTGTAAACTTTGCTCGATCAGCGCAATTGAATCTCTGTCTTCGGCCAGATCCCATAAGGGTCCATGACCACCCGGATAAAATACCGCATCAAAATCGGCAATCGAAACTTCACTCAGCTTTCGGGTCTGAGACAGATCCTGCATCGCTGAGGTATCTGATTTAAAACGCTCGGTCGCTTTGGTCTGGGCATCCGCTTCATTACTTTTTGGATCTAACGGTGGCTGGCCACCTTTGGGAGAGGCCAAGGTGACTTCAGCACCTGCATCGACAAACGTATAATAAGGGGCGGCCAGTTCTTCCAGCCAGAAACCGGTTTTCTTGCCTGTGTCGCCCAAGCTGTCATGTGAGGTCAGCACGATCAGAATTTTCATATGATTTTCCTAAATTGTTCTAAAATTATTCGACTCATCGGCTGTTAATTTAACAAGGGTCTAGGGAAAATAATGTTGTGATACGTTCATTTGCTGTATCGATACGTGTTTAGCTCAAAGAAGTGATCTAAATCTAAGCGCCCATTAACAGCTCTTGCTGGACATCGGCCTGTTTGCGCAGAAAGTCCCAGACCAGTTTGATTTTTGGTTCATGCTGTAAATCGACCAGCGTGAGCATCCAGAAAGTATGGGTAAAATTCACCTGATCACTCAAGACTTCTTCCAGCTCAGTTTTATCATGCACCAGAAATCTCGGTAATATCGCCAGTCCGGCACCGGCACTGACCGCAATCTGCTGGGCCAGAATACTGTTACTGCGAAAACAGGCCGTCACTTGCAACGGCAAACGTTCCAGCGAATACAGGGCCGAGCTATAGACCAGATCATCAATATAATCGACAAAACGGTGCTGCTTGAGGTCTTCCAGTTTTTTAATTTGCGGATTTTTCTGTAAATAATGCTGACTGCCATACAGCTTTAGGCAGTAATTCGACAGACGGGTAATGATATAGGGGCCGGATTTGGGCCGGTCAATCGCAATTACAATATCGGCTTCACGATGCGAAAGTTTGATCGCTTTCGGCACCGGAATCAGGTCAATGGTCAGTAAAGGGTAGTGCTGGGAGAACTCGGCCAGTAAGCGCGCTAAAAATGCCGTACCAAAACCTTCTGGTGCACCAATCCGCACCCGGCCTTGCAAGGGATCGTTGCGTTTGTCAATCTGGATAAAGGATTGTTCCATCAGTTCCACACGCGGCACCAATGCCAGACCTTCCGAGGTCAGCTCATACCCTGTCGCTTCGCGTTTAAACAGTTGAGTACCCAAGGTGTTTTCCAGCGCCTGAATCCGCCGTGCCACGGTACTGTGTTCCACCCCAATCAAGCGTGCTGCATTGGTGAGCGTTTTGGCACGTGCCAAAACCAAAAAGAAACGTAAATGATCCCAATCTACTTTCATCTTCTATTTAACATCCTGTTAAATCCCTGTGCATATTTGCACACCTATCGTGCATCAATTTCTATTGGTGGTCAAAGTGTTCTTTGTTAGTCTGCTGAAACAGCGTAAAAATAATACGTTTAAAACAGCCAGTAAAGGCAGATACAACGACAATAACAAACCAGCACGGAGCGACCATGAACGCCATTCATCATCCACAGCAAAGTACCGGATTCACCACAGCCAAACTCCTGATTAACGGTGAATTTGTCGAATCAAAAACCAGTCATTGGCAAGATATTATCAACCCTGCCACTCAAGAAGTTTTGGGTCAGGTACCATTTGCAACTGCAGAAGAAGTCAATGCCGCAATTGCTGCCGCACAAAATGCCTTTGCCAGCTGGCGCCAAACCCCGATTCAGGCCCGTATGCGGATTATGCTGAAGCTGCAGGATCTGATTCGTACCAATTTAAAAAATATTGCCCAAGTATTAACGGCGGAACAGGGCAAAACCCTGGCCGATGCCGAAGGTGACATTCAGCGTGGCTTAGAAGTGGTGGAGCATGCCTGTTCTATTGGTTCACTACAAATGGGTGAATATGTTGAAGGTGTGGCACGCGGTGTCGATACCTATACCTTGCAGCAACCACTCGGTGTTTGTGCGGGAATTACGCCGTTTAACTTTCCGGCGATGATTCCACTGTGGATGTTCCCGATGGCGATTGTCTGCGGTAATACCTTTGTCTTAAAGCCTTCGGAACAGGATCCGCTATCGACCATGATGCTGGTGGAACTGGCAATTGAGGCAGGCGTACCTGCTGGTGTGCTGAATGTAGTGCATGGCGGTAAAGAAGTAGTCGATCTGCTGTGTACCCATCGTGACATCAAAGCCATTTCTTTTGTCGGTTCAACCGCTGTGGGTACGCATGTCTACAATCTGGCCGGCCAGCACGGTAAACGTGTACAGTCGATGATGGGCGCGAAAAACCATGTCGTGGTGATGCCGGATGCCAATAAAGAACAGACCTTAAATGCGTTGGTCGGTGCAGCATTTGGTGCAGCCGGTCAGCGTTGTATGGCGCTTTCGGTGGCCGTGATGGTCGGGGACACCAAGCACTGGGTCGATGAACTGGTTAATAAAACCAAAACTTTGAAAGTTAATGCCGGGCATGAACCGAATACTGATGTTGGGCCAGTGATTTCGACCCGTGCCAAAGCGCGTGTCATCGATCTGATTAATAGTGGTGTTGAACAAGGCGCTGAACTGCTGCTGGATGGTCGTGATGTGAATGTTCAGGGTTATGAAAAAGGCAATTTTGTCGGACCAACGATTTTTAATCAGGTCACGACCGATATGCGCATTTATCAGGAAGAAGTATTTGGTCCGGTACTGGCGATCATACATGTTGATACTTTAGAACAAGCGATTGAGCTGATTAATGCCAATCCATTCGGTAACGGCGTTGGACTCTTTACTCAAAATGGCAATACTGCACGCACATTCCAGCACCAGATTGATATCGGTCAGGTCGGCATTAACATTCCAATTCCTGTACCTGTGCCGTTCTTCAGCTTTACCGGTTCGCGTGGTTCAAAACTGGGGGATTTAGGTCCTTATGGCAAGCAGGCAGTGCAGTTCTATACCCAGACCAAAACCATTACCAGCCGCTGGTTTGAAGATGATCAGGAAACCACAGGCGTCAATACCACGATTAGCCTGCGCTAAGGAGCATCAGCATGAAGATTGCATTTATTGGTTTGGGCAACATGGGCGGCTCGATGGCGCAGAACCTGCTCAAGGCAGGGCATCAGGTTTTTGGTTATGACTTGAGTGAAGTCGCTTTACAGCATTTTGCCGAAGCGGGCGGTATCGTTTGTGACAGTCCACAAGCTGCCGCAAAACAGGCAGATATTGTGGTCAGCATGTTGCCTGCAGCCAAGCATGTACGTGAAGTTTATCTTGGTGAGCACGGTATTCTGAACGTGCTTCAAGCGGGCAGTTTGTGTATCGACAGCAGTACCATTGACCCGCAAACCATTCAGGAGGTTGCTGCAGCAGCGCAGGCCAGACAAATTCGTGTCTGTGATGCGCCAGTCTCTGGCGGGACTTTGGGCGCCAAAGACGGAACTTTGACCTTTATGGTGGGTGCAGACAATGCCACCTTTGAGGCCGTAAAACCGGTCCTCAACTGTATGGGCAAAAATCTGGTGCATTGTGGCGCTGTAGGAACAGGACAGGTTGCAAAAATCTGTAATAACCTGATTCTGGGGATTTCCATGACTGCTGTTGCAGAAGGCATGGCACTTGGAGCCAAACTGGGAATTGATCCGCAAGCACTAGCCGGGGTAATCAATAGTTCCACCGGACGTTGCTGGAGTTCTGAAATCTATAATCCTTGGCCGGATATCTGTGCCAATGCACCGTCATCACGGGGTTATACCGATGGTTTTGCAGCACAGCTGATGCTTAAAGATTTGGGCCTGGCTGTCGATGCAGCGCAACAGGTGGACCAACCGGTGGTTCTGGGTAGCATGGTGCAGAAACTCTATCAACAGCTTTGTCAGGAAGGGGATGCGCATCTGGATTTTTCCAGCATCATGCATCAATACACCACGCCACCTGCTTAAAACTTAAAATATCCAGATGGAGCAAGGATTCGCTTCATCAACAATACCTTGTCAGTAATAACGATAAATTCAGGCTGAGGTTTAACATGTTAGATTATCAAAAAACGATTGAAAATTTTGATTTAGATGCAGTGGCAAAGCAGTATCTGTCCGGTTCGATGCAGGCGCTGAACGCCTGTTATGAATGCTGCGACCGCCATGCAGATTCCGATGCAATTGCTTTACACTGGTACGGTAAAGATGGCCGTAAAGAACAGTATAGCTTTCGCGAACTCAAGAAATATTCCAGCCAGTTTGCAAATTTCTTAAAATCTCAAGGCATTGGCAAAGGCGACCGCGTTTCCGGATTATTACCGCGGACTCCAGAGCTGATCATTACCATTTTAGCGACCTGGCGGATTGGTGCAGTGTATCAACCTTTATTTACGGCCTTTGGTCCCAAAGCCATTGAACATCGCATTCAGCTGGCGCAAAGCAAGCTGGTAGTGACTGATCTGGCGAATCGGGAGAAACTATCCGATCTTAGCGCTTGTCCCACGATCGTCACTGTACATGTCGAAACCGAGGCAGAGCGTTATCCACAAGACCTCAGTTTTTGGACGGTGTTAAACCGCCAGGCTGAAGGTTGTGAACTGGAAATGCTCAGTATCGATGAGCCATTTTTATTGATGTTTACCTCTGGAACCACTGGACCGGCCAAGCCCTTAAAAGTTCCACTTAAAGCCCTGATTGCTTTTGCCGGCTATATGCACAATGCCATCGGTCTAACCGAAAATGATGCTTTCTGGAATATTGCTGATCCGGGCTGGGCTTATGGCTTGTACTATGGGATTACCGGCCCGTTATTGCTCGGACACTCGACCCTGTTTTATGAGGGTGGTTTCAATGCCGAAAGTGTCTGCGACATTGTCAAGCAATATGGTATTACCAATCTGGCCGGTGCGCCGACCGCTTACCGCATGATGATGGCAGCAGATGCTGAACAGATGGCACAGCTACGGGGCAAGTTGCGCGTGGTCAGCAGTGCTGGAGAACCTTTAAACCCGGAAGTGATCCGCTGGTTTAAAGAGGTGCTGGATGTGCCAATTTATGACCATTATGGCCAGACTGAAGTCGGGATGGTGGTGTGTAATCATCATGCGCTACAACATCCGGTCCGTTCAGGTTCGGCAGGCTTTGCCAGCCCGGGTTACCGGATTGCAGTCGTCGATGAACAAGGTCATGAATTAACGGCTGACGTTCCGGGCGTCCTGGCAGTGGATATCAGTCAATCCCCAATGATGTGGTTCTCGGGTTATGAAGAAAGCCGTAAATCGCCCTTTGTTGGACATTACTATTTAACCGGTGATACCGCGGAAATTCATGCTGATGGCAGTATGAGCTTTGTTGGACGTAGTGATGATGTCATTACCACCTCAGGCTATCGGGTTGGCCCATTTGATGTGGAAAGTGCCTTGCTAGAACATGATGCGGTGATCGAAGCCGCCGTCATTGGCGTGCCTGATCCTGAACGTACCGAAGTGATTAAAGCCTTTGTGATTCTGGCGAATAACTTTGCAGCTTCATCTCATCTGGAAGAAGAACTAGGCCAGTTTGTGAAAAAGCGTTTGTCTGCGCATGCCTATCCGCGCCTGATTGAATTCGTCACAGAATTGCCAAAAACCCCGAGTGGCAAGATTCAGCGTTTCTTACTGCGTAATCAGGAAATCAACAAGCAGCAGGTAAAGACCGCATAACTAGCCAAAGCCAGCAGATTGAATAAAAATATTAAATAAAGAGATTGAAGGAAGCATCCATGCAATTTACGGAAGAGCAACAACTGATTCAGGATATGGCCAAAAGCTTCGCTCAGGAACAGATTAAACCTTTTGCCGGCGAGTGGGATCAAAAAGGCATATTTCCTAAACAGACCTTGTCTCAAATGGGTGAGCTAGGTTTTTTAGGCATGCTGATTCCAGAAGAGTGGGGCGGTTCAGGTACAGGCACGCTGGCTTATGTACTGGCCCTCGAAGAAGTGGCAGCGGCAGATGGTGCAACGTCCGCCATCATGAGCGTACACAACTCGGTGGGGTGTGTGCCGATTCTCAAGTTTGGAACGGAACAGCAAAAGCAGCAGTTTCTAAAACCTTTGGCTCAAGGGCAAATGATTGGTGCCTTCGCCCTGACCGAACCGCATACCGGATCGGATGCTGCAGCGATTAAAACCCGGGCCGTGAAAGATGGCGATCACTACATTATCAATGGCGCCAAACAGTTTATTACCTCGGGTCATAATGCCGGGATGATTATTGTCTTTGCCGTGACCGATCCAACTGCGGGAAAAAAAGGCATGAGTGCATTTTTAGTGCCGCGCGACACGCCCGGTTATGAAGTGATTCGGGTCGAAGAAAAACTCGGTCTGCATGCTTCGGATACCTGTCAGATTGCTTTAACCGATGTCCGCGTTCATGAAAGTTTAAGACTCGGTGCAGAAGGTGAAGGCTTAAAAATTGCCTTGGCCAATCTGGAAGGTGGACGGATCGGCATTGCCGCACAAGCAGTGGGTCTGGCCCGCGCTGCATTGGAAGAAGCGACTGTTTATGCACATGATCGCGTGGCCTTTGGCAAACCGATTTTTGAACAGCAGGCGATTTCGTTCAGGCTGGCCAGCATGGCCACCGAAATTGAAGCGGCGCGACAACTGGTCCATTTTGCTGCACGTAAAAAGGAAGCAGGTGAAAGCTGTTTAACCGAAGCCTCTATGGCCAAACTCTTTGCTTCGGAAATGGCAGAACGTGTCTGTTCCAAAGCGCTGCAGATTTTTGGCGGTTACGGTTATCTGAAAGACTTTCCGATTGAACGCATTTATCGCGATGCGCGTATTTGTCAGATTTATGAAGGCACCAGCGATATTCAGCGTCTGGTAATTGCACGTAGTTTATAATTTTAAAGGGATTTTTATCATGCAATGGCAAACTATTTTACTCGAACAGCGTAACGGGGTCGGGCTGATTACTTTAAATCGTCCACAAGCCTTAAATGCCTTGAATAATCAATTGATCGTTGAAGTGAATCAGGTGCTGGATCAGCTGGAAAAAGATCCGGCCATTGGTTGTATCGTGATTACCGGTTCGGAAAAAGCCTTCGCAGCAGGCGCCGATATTAAGGAAATGGCAGATTTAACTTTTCCGCAAATTTATCTGGATGATTTTTTCAGTCTGGCCGACCGGATTGCGCAGCGCCGTAAACCTTTAATTGCTGCGGTGAGTGGCTATGCCTTGGGTGGTGGTTGTGAGCTGGCGCTGATGTGCGATTTCATTTACTGTGCCGACAATGCCAAATTTGGTCTGCCTGAAGTGACTTTAGGCGTGCTCCCAGGTATTGGCGGCACTCAGCGTTTAACCCTGGCCATCGGTAAGGCCAAAGCCATGGAAATGTGTCTGACTGCACGTCACATGGGCGCGCAAGAAGCCGAGCAAAGTGGGTTAGTGGCACGTGTCTTTGCCAAAGAAGAGTTACTAGAACAAACTCTGCAAGCTGCCGAAAAAATTGCTGAAAAGTCGCTTACGGCCGTGATGATGATTAAAGAATCAATTAATCGGGCTTTTGAAGTCAGTCTGGCCGAAGGTCTACGCTTTGAACGACGGATATTCCATTCCATTTTTGCCGGTGCTGATCAAAAGGAAGGCATGCAGGCTTTTGTCGAAAAACGCCCAGCCAAATTCACCCATCAATAAAACAAAAATAGGAAAATAAAATGAGTGATGAAAATAATTTAGCGATTCGGGTACAAGGACGTTTAGGCATTATCAGCCTGGACCGCACCAGTCATTTAAATGCCTTAACCCTGCGGATGATTCAAGGGATTCAGTCACAACTAGATCAGTGGCGCCATGATCCAGCGGTGCAAGCGATTCTGATCAATTCTAACAGTCCCAAGGCATTCTGTGCCGGAGGAGACATCCGTTATCTGTATGACAGCTATCAGGCAGGCAATACCCAATATCAGGATTTTTTTGCCACTGAATATAGCATGCTGAGCACACTGCGCAATTTTCCAAAGGCTGTCATCGTGATGATGGATGGTTATGTTCTGGGCGGTGGCTTTGGTCTGGCTCAAGCCTGTCATATTAAAGTGAGCAGTGAAAAATCACGCTTTGCCATGCCAGAAACCGCGATTGGATTTTTCCCGGATGTGGGAGCCACCCACTTTCTCTCCCGACTGGATGATGTAGGCATTTATATGGCGTTGACAGGGGAGCAGATCAGCAGCAGTGATGCGCTATATCTGGATCTGGTCGATTATCATGTACCGAGTGAAAATTTTGCTGAACTGGAAACCGCATTGATTGCTGCACCGGTATTAAATCAGATTGAAATCCAAAAAATCATCAGTGCGTACATTACCCATCCGGTAGAAAGCGAGTTGCAAAAACGTGCAGATCTGATTAGTCAGCATTTTGGCCATCCAAACCTCGATGAGATCGAACAGAGTTTGGCACATGCAAGTAGCGCCACCGATCAGGAGTGGGCCAATAAAATGCTGGTCATCTTGCAGCAACGTCCAGTCATGGCCAAGCAAACGAGTCTGAAGTTACAGCAGGCCGGACAAAACTTATCGCTGGAAAAATGTATGCAACTGGAGCGAGATCTACAGGATGTCTGGTTGGAGCAAGGCGACTTTATTGAAGGTGTACGTGCACTGATTATTGATAAAGATAAAAATCCACAATGGCAAACCGATAATTCGAAATTTGAAAAAACGCTGGAAAAACTCTGGCCGGTTTGGACTCAACAGCGCGTAGAAAATACATATTAAAGATTTAGATTAAAAACCCTCTCATACGCAGTAATGAGAGGGTTTTTCGCCGAGCTTTCAACATAGGATTTTACCATAACTTACTATTATTAATGGAATTTTTTCCTTTTCTTGCCACCGCCATCTTGCTTGTTGACAGTAGACCAGGCAATACGTTCGGCTTCCTCCTCAGAATGACCGCGTTCTTTTTCGCTTTCTTCAATATGTTCGGCCTGCCGTTTTTGTTTATCGGTATAGGCTGATTTGTCACCTCTAGGCATATTGCTGTCCTCATCAAGGTTGGCTGAAATTACTATAACAATGACCTGTTTCTATGGCGGTAAATATCTGTCATGTATTTGTTGAAATTATTTTATAAAACCAGCATCTTTTAAGTGATAGAAAACCTGAAGAATAAATTGAATGAAGATAACGGTTCTCACTGACTGTTATCTTCAAATTCTAATTAACCGTTAATGATACTGCCTCCATTAACATGAATGACTTGACCGGAAATATAACTGGCTTCTTCACTCGCTAGAAATAAATACGCTGGTGCGACTTCACTAGGCTGGCCCATCCGACCCATGGGTGTCTGTTTACCGAACTCTTTGAGCTGTTCTTCATCAAAACTGCTTGGAATGAGGGGAGTCCAGATGGGGCCGGGTGCTACGCCGTTGACCCGGATCCCGGTTTTATTTTTTAACAAACTGGTGGAAAGACTGCGGGTAAATGTGGTGATGGCACCTTTGGTACTTGAATAATCAATCAGTTCATCATGTCCATGATAACTGGTAATACTGGTGGTATTAATAATGCTGTCACCTTCTTGCATGTGCGGAATCACAGCCTGAGTCAAGTGAAACATCGACAGAATATTCACATTAAAGGTCTTAAAAAGTTGCTCAGGAGAAATATCGCTAATACTTTTTTGCGGATATTGAACCCCGGCATTATTGACCAGAATATTAATGGTTTTAAATTCCTGAAGCGTCTGCTCAACCATTTTCTTGATTTCATCTTGATCTTGTAAATCACACTTGATCAGTAAACAACGCCGTCCTGCATCCTCTACCATCTTTCTGGTATCTTGAGCATCCTGATCTTCATCCAGATAACAAATCACAATATCAGCACCTTCACGGGCAAACAAGACCGAGACTGACCGACCTATACCGCTATCGCCACCTGTGATCAGGGCGATTTTACTTTTAAGTTTATCGCTACCTTTATAATTCGGTTTGATGACTTCCGGTGCAGGATCCATTTTGGTTTGCACACCAGGTTGATGATCTTGAGTTTCAGTTGAAGCAGGGGTTTCAGGATAGTTATTCATGTTTTCCCTTTTTCTGTACAAAGTTTAGAAATATCTTAGAGGCTTTCTAGCTTTATGCATTCGGTCTCAACATTTAATAACAGAATGCATTCGAGATTTATCAATTATTCATAGAGCTGTGATTGACATGATTTTAAGTAAAACTAGATACCGCCATTGTCTAAATCTTAATAGAACAGAATACCGCCTATGGTTTACAGCATTCTATCTCTCACATTTTGAGCAACCATTTCTATCATAGCTTTTATGTCCTTTTAGGATATAGCTTTATATTTAATCAAACATCTGAATTTATTGAATAAATTAGTAATTATTATATTCATTAAAATTTATCTAAAGAGCAAGTAGATAAAACTTTTGTGAAATTATCTAATTAACAAATAGCAAATCGCCATTTATAACATGCGGGTTGCGATTGACTAAAATTAGAACAATAGAGCGTTTTTATAGCCACTGGAGAGGGCAATGCTTTTTTATTGGATTGGAATAGCAATTTTGGCATTATTCTTTTTATGGCTTGTATTTGACATTAGAAAAACTTTATTAGACTGACTACTGGAGAGAACAATGATTGATAGAGTTCGTTTAGTTGCTTATGTGCTTGGCATGTGTTTAATATTTTTGATGTTGTGTCTTTTTGAGTACTTAAAAATTCTATAAATGTTTACTGGAGAGAACAATGTTTCTAGGAGAATTTCATCATCCATTCTTGAGTCATGAGCAAGTTGTTATTCTTATCGGTTTCTTTATGGCATTTTTATTTTGCTATTTGCTTGTTTTTATTGAGCTACAAAACAAAAAAGACTGATTTCAATGATCAATAGACACATATACAAAACAGTTAGCTATGACAGAAAATATGTTCATTAGGATACTCAGCATCGTGAATATAATTTTGCAGATTCACGATGCTGAGCTGTGGCAACAACTGAGGTTGCGTAGGCCACAGTCTTGGATATGCTATTTAACTTATGTTTACCTAAAGTCTAGTTCATGAAAAAACTAAAAATATTTTTTATAAAATTTAATAAGTTATAGGAAATTATAGACTAATTTAGAAAGCTGACTTCATGAACCTATAAGATTTGGCAGTTTTAGACCAACTTACCTCCAATCAATGTGACATATTGCGCAGAAAGAAACTTCCCATAGAAGTGATATACAAATAACCTTAAAGGATCTAAGCATCCAGACAGAATTGATTGCTACTCTGTTATTTGGACTTATCTCGTGTGCATCCATTGAGTGTGGACATCAACCATATTGAGAAATTTCCTTAATTCATTAACGCTTTGGTTAGTTATACTCTTTATATTTAACAGGGCTTAGCCTGATTTATGATATTAATGCCATAAATCCCTGTTAAAAGTAAATTTTTCTAGAATAAATGGCTATAATGTTTCTTATTATTTTAAATATTTTGAGGGGAATATTTTGGCTGTATCTAAAACAATTTTCAACCTAACAGAAGAAAAGACAGCAAAGTTAGCAGTACTAATAGATGCTGATAATGCTTCAGCTAAGGACATAGAAAATATTCTTAACGAGCTCACCAAATATGGTGAAGCCACAGTAAAGCGGATATATGGAAATTTTGTCAATCAAAATGGTAGTTGGAAACAAGCTATTAACAACTTAGCTATTAAACCAATGCAACAGTTTGCTTATACAACAGGAAAGAACGCAACTGATGGATTTATGATTATCGATGCTATGGATCTGCTTTATACAGACCGTATTGATGGTTTTGCTATTGTATCAAGTGATAGTGATTTTACTGCTCTAGCTATCCGCATAAAAGAGCAGGGTGCAACAGTGTATGGCTTTGGGAAAAAACAAACTCCTGAAGCATTCCGTAACGCATGCTCTCATTTTACTTACGTTGAAAACTTAACTGGCTATGAAGAGTTATCGCAAAATAAAGAAGAACCAACACAGGTTAAAAAAGAAATAATAAATACTATAAATAAAGAACCTATTCAAACTAAACCCCAATCTAATTCAAATTTACCATTGGATAAGATCAAACAAATTTTTGATAATCATGATACTGAATGGGTTTCGGTGGCATCCTTGGGTTCACAATGGAAACTCTTGCAAGTTGATTTTGATCCACGTACATATGGTTTCAAAAAGCTTGGAGACTTGGTGAAAGCATACCCAAAAGTTTTTGATGTTGAAGAACGCTCAACTAGTACAAATGAACATAAGAATTTATATGTCCGTCTAAAAAAGTAAAGTGTCTCAAATTCGAGGATATTGAATTTTTTAACTTAGAAAAATAGAGAAATCTATTATCTATATTAACGCTATTACCTTGAAATATAGTTATCTAATTATAGATTTTTCTGATCTTAGAGAGTTTTAAAAACCTAATTATTTTCAATATCCTTGTTTTTTTAAAGTATAAATCTATCCTGCTTAACATTTTAAGCTGAAATTAATAAGTTAGATGTTTTAATTATGAAGTTAAATGAAAGAATAGAACTAATATTGCAACAATTGTCAGAAAACATGGCAGAGTAAAACTTGAAGTGCGACATAAACCACCTAATTAATTTAAAGGGTTTATGGAGTATATAAAATTGTCATACCATCATCTTAACTTTGAAGATCGTACTGCATTAATGCTTGAGTCAAGAA
>NZ_VPCG01000062.1:0-10818 GCF_013418355.1 Acinetobacter sp. YH12151
TAAAGCACGTAGTCTTCATGGATTTCTGAGTGGAATTTACGCCTCACTATGTGCATATCAATTAACCCATCGAAATAAGCCAACAATTCAAATTAAGGAATCATCGGCTTAAGCAGGATTCGGGTTATTTAATATTCCGTATCAATTAATATAGTTTTTCCTTTAAAAATATTTTTAAGCACTCCCTTACCTTCAGCATCAATATCAAGTGAAATCGTAAATGGATGAAATGAGTTTATCTCAGAAGATTCTGGTTTTATTTCTATATCAATAGTATCTCCTTGTGCATAACCTGAAGTTTCTATATGCAAATTCAAGTCATCAAAAAATCTAGATTTTCTTTTTAGAAGAATAAGGTTATCTCCATAACTCCAATAAATATTATTAATGATCTTTTCTTCTTTTTCTTCAATGTATTTAGTAGCTGTATCTGATATTAATTGATCAATTTTACTTGAGATAATACCATTACTTATGACAGCCAAATCAGAAGTTTTTAGAAATTTTGAACCACAAGTTGATGTGTCTCCTGCCGCAACAATGCTTCTACCCAGGACGACTATAAAGCCTCGGTTAGAAGCAAGAGCTTTCGCTAGGACATTACATTTAGGACAATAATGTACCATTCCATCCAAATGCACAGCTTTTCCTTCCACCAGAAAGGAAGGGTCGCCAAAAGTAATGATTCCCCCATGATCGGTTTTACAGCCGACTGTTATTAATGCTCTCATTATTATTTGGTTATTATTTTTATTAAAGACCATAATAACATGACAATATAAAATGAAAGGTTTAGTTTAAAATTCATTTAATCAGTTTGTATATAATGACTGAATGTATCTGAATATAGATACAAGCATTTTTGCTTTTAATTTTTTAAATATAGCCCTGTTGACTTTTAAAGTATTGAGTAACCCTCAATCTGAGTTAGCATATACAGTTACGAAAAAGCCGACTGTCTGAAGCCAAAGAGTCTCCCATGCTGTACCCAATGCCCAAAAAAATCCAACTTGCCCCATCTCAAGCCAAATGGCAGCTTGCATCGAACCAATCGGTTTTGGTCTTAGTCGGATTACAAAACTTGCGTATGCAACAGGGCATACAAGAAAGTGCACTCATGGCAAATTTGATTCAACTGACCAATAAAGCCAAAGCACTGGATATTCCCATTGTCGATTTATATGGTGATGACCTGATGCAGGGCATGCAACAGCTTGGTGAATATGCCTCCACGCATCCACAACTGATTTTTGCCGGGCAGGTCACACCGATGCTCAAGCAAATCTTACCGCATTTGATGAGTGTGACGGATCAAATAGGTGTAGTCGATGACGCAATCTTATTGGCCAATCAGGAACAGCATATTCAGTGGATCGAAAATATTTCCAGTCAAGGTGTGCATCACTTAAATACTTATAGTCTGACCCGGTTGTGGGATTTAAGTGCGCCCTCAGACTATGTCTTATCAACCAAAGGTATTATGTTGGCTGTGGCAGAACAGCTAGACATAGATGCTCTGGAGATTGATCCCTATGTCGATTTAAGAAATTATGGATTGGACTCTGTAGCCGTGGTGAGTTTAGTCGGTGTATGGCGTGCACATGGTGCCAATATTCGTTATGAAGATGTACGACAGCATGCATCTTTGCATGAATTGGCAGGCTTCATTTTACAATCCTCAGGTTGATACGCTGCGATTGAGCATTTTTATGACCTAAATCGGAAATTTCATCAGCATTTATATAAAAGCGCATTGTAATTATGGGCGAAGCTTTCTATCATGGCCGCCTTGTTTTTCGCGATCAGCCTGGGATTGAACTTTGAGTAATTTTCTAACCGAACATCTGATACATCGTGATGACGATTTTATGGTCATCCACAAACCTGCAGGTTTACTCACAGTTCCCGGTAAAACAGAAGATTTACAAGATTGCCTGATTAACCGATTATTAAAAATAGAACCAAAAACCTTACTGATTCATCGACTGGATCGCGATACTTCCGGCATTCTCGTGTTTGGTCTCACAAAATGGGGACAAAAAACCATTTCCCGCCAGTTTCAGGAACGCCAGACCGACAAAACCTATCAGGCCGTGGTTGCCGGTACACTCGAAGGTGAAGGTAGCATTGAGGTGCCCGTGGTATATGACCCAAGCCGTCCGCCCTTACATATCGCAGATCCGGCACATAACAAGCCGGCCATCACACATTGGCAGGCGATCGAACACTTTAATATTCAGGGACAAGCCGTGACTCGGGTGAAACTTACGCCAATTACCGGCCGTTCGCATCAGTTGCGTGTGCATATGCAATATCTGGGACATCCGATTATCGGCGATACCTTATATGCGACACCTGAACAGCAACAGCTCAGCTCGCGTCTACATTTACATGCTGAACGTTTGAGTTTTTATCATCCTCAAACAGATCAGCTGGTCGAATTTTATTGTCCGGCGCCGTTCTAGGAAATACTTCTTGAATCGGCGTGAATTATGCTCACTTTTTAGTGGGCTTTATGTCAAAATACATTGCTTGAAGGTGTGAAATTTTGCTCCAATGACGTTTCGTGATTGAGCCTAATATTCATAATCTTGTACTTAAGATAAAGGTGGAAAAATTGCAGCAATTTGCTATTGGTCAACGTTGGTTATCAGATACTGAAACAGAACTCGGTTTAGGCGTTCTTATTGATGTTGATGAGCGGTCGGTTAGCATTTTATTCCCGAAAAGCGATGAAACTCGCGTCTATGCACGTAGCAATGCACCCTTATCTCGTATCGTATTTAATGTGAAAGATGAATTACAGGATCAGGAAGGAACCAAATGGATTGTAGAATCCGTGGAAGACCGCAATGGCGTGGTGCGTTATCACGTCATTCGTACCCTGGAAGATGGGACTGAAGAACGTAAATCGCTGAATGAAACCCGCATTGGTGCCACCATCCAGCTGTCCAAGCCTCTAGACCGTCTACTGGCCAGTCAGGTCAATTATAAAGAATGGTATGACTTGCGCATTGAAGCGCTGCTGATGCAGGCCAATATGCAAAGCAGTCCACTGCGCGGTTTGGTCGGTTCACGTGTCGGCCTGATTCCGCACCAGTTGTATATTGCGCATGAAGTCGGTCAGCGTTTTGCTCCGCGTGTATTACTGGCCGATGAAGTCGGTCTGGGTAAAACCATCGAAGCGGGTTTGATTATCCATCAACAGCTGAAAACTGGCCGTTCTGAACGCATCCTGATTTTAGTACCAGATTCGCTGCAATATCAGTGGATGATTGAGATGCGCCGTCGTTTCAATCTTGAGTTCTCGTTATTTGATTTGACCCGTACTGCATCAATCAAAGAGCATGATCCTGAACAAAACCCATTCCTGACCGAACAAAAAATTATTGCCTCTGTCGATTTGATGGTCGACCATGAAGATCTGCGTGAACAGGCGCTCGAAGCCGGTTTCGACTTGCTGGTGGTCGATGAAGCACATCATTTGATGTGGAGCGAAGAAGATGGCGGTAATGACCGTTATGATCTGGTCGAAGAACTGGCTGAACATACGCCGGGCGTATTGTTATTGACGGCAACACCGGAACAGCTCGGGGTAGAAAGTCACTTTGCACGCCTGCGTTTACTCGATCCGCAGCGCTTTAACTCGCTGGATCGTTTCCTGGATGAAGAAGCGCAATATCAGCACACCGCTAAAATTGCAGAAGTGTTGATGTCAAATCTGCCACTTGAAGCAGAACATTTGACTGCGATTGAGGCCTTGTTGGGTCATTCAATTGAAGATCATCCTGAGCAGCGTTTCCGTGCCATTCACGAACTTTTAGACCGTCATGGTACCGGTCGTATCCTGTTTCGTAATACGCGTGAAGCCATTCAGGGCTTCCCGGGTCGTGACTGTCAGCCGGCACCATTACCAGCACCGGAACACTGGTCGAAAGATGGTAAGTTGCGTGAGCAAATGTGGCCTGAAGAAGCCCAGCTCGATGGTGCATGGATGGAAGCCGATCCACGCGTGATGTGGCTGATGGAGCGTTTACGTACCGATCTTAAACACAAGAAAGTCTTACTGATTGCGCGTAGCGGGCCAGTGGTTGAAGCGCTGGAAAATGTACTTCGCTTACATGCCGGTATTCGTACCGCGATGTTCCATGAAGGCATGAGCTTGTTAGAGCGTGATCAGGCTGCCGCTTATTTTGCTGAAGATTCGTATGGCGCGCAGATTTTACTTTGTTCGGAAATTGGTTCAGAAGGGCGTAACTTCCAGTTTGCATCTGATTTAATTCTGTTCGATCTTCCTGCCAACCCGGACGTTTTAGAGCAGCGTATTGGCCGTTTAGATCGTATCGGTCAGGAAAACCGGATTCAGATTCATGTGCCTTATCTGGTGGGAACTGCGCAAGAACGTATGTTCCGCTGGTATAATGAAGCCTTGAATATTTTCGGCAATATTTCCCCAACTGCACAAACCTTGCAAGAAAACTTTATTGTTCGCTTGAAAGACTGTCTATTGGCAGACAAAGGTCAAGCGTTTGAAGACCTGCTGGAAGAAGTCAGCGTGCAACGTGAAGCGCTGGAAGCTGAATTGCAGGAAGGCCGTGACCGTTTGCTAGAGTACAACTCTTGCCGTCCGGTGGTGGCACAGGAAATTGTCAAGGCACTTGAAGACTATGATGACAATACTACTTTGCCGATCTTCATGAAACGCTTTATGGCGTCCACGAATATTGACTTTGACGAGCAAAGTAACGGTACCGTGATCATCAAGCCAACAGATCAAATGCAGGTTCAAGGTTTGACGCTGGATGAAGAAGGCATCACTGCCACTTTCTATCGTGATCAGGCACAAATCCGCGAAGATGCGCAATACCTGACCCTGGAACATCCATTCACTGAAAGTGTGATGGAAATGATCAATACTCAAGGCTTTGGTAGCACCAACGTTGCGGTATTAAAATCTGCGGCACTGCCACAAGGTTCGGTATTGCTGGAAGTCTGGTTCAAGGTCGATGTGGTTGCACCGAAAGCATTGAACTTGCCATCAAGCCTGCCGCAACAATTGGTTCGTGTGTTATTAAGCGAGAAAGGTCAGGATCTTTCACAAAAAATTGCGCCTGAAATTTTAAAACCGTATCTGCATCATTTAGATGGCAACAGCTGCCGCCAAGTAGTGAAAGCACGTCGTGATGTGATTGAGGCACGTTATCAGCAAGCACTTGAATTGGCACGCAGTGCATTGCCAAACTTCAAGCAGCAAGCCAAAGAAGTGTATGGTAATAAATGGCAATATGAAATTGACCGTCTGACCTATCTGAAACAGTTTAATCCAAGTATCCGTGAAGATGAAATTTCACGTTTACAGAAGTTGCAGAAAGAAGGTCTCGGCCTACTGGATGGTTTATCTGTGACGCCAGAAGCCATTCAGGTGATGGTAGTCGTCAAGCCTTAAGTTTTAAGCAATTAAAAAATGCAGCTTTCGGGCTGCTTTTTTTATGGCCGAAATTCGGCTTTTATATTGTTTTGGTCGGGGAATACTGGCCTGTCATTTTTCTTGTGTTTAAAATCAGTCTAACCAATAACCAGAAATAATAAACATGTCCAAAGCCTTTATTGGTCTGGGAGCCAAAACCACCCACGGTGGTATTGTGGTAGAAGGTGAGCCGTCTTTGATTATGAATGGCATCGCCGTACATTTAAATGGCATGACGCATTATTGTCCCAAATGCCAGACCATGGTCACCGCAATCTCCAGCGATTTATCTATTACTGTCAAAGGACGGGCAATGCTTATCGCAGGGGATAAGACCAGTTGCGGCGCGACTTTTCTAGCTATGCAGCATTTGACGGTATCGCAGAAATAGACTTTAAATTCTGAAGAAATACAAAGAAATGACTTTGAGGTCATGGTTTGAGCATTTTTGCACTGCCGAATGAATGTCCAAAGCAGTAAGCTCATTCGATGATTTCAGGATGAATACGCGCTGCGTTTGGAAAATAATGAAACAAGCCTTACATTTTACCCATGCCAATGGCATCCCTGCGGCAACCTATCAGAAATTTCTGGACTGTTTCCAGCCAGAATATGAGGTCAAAGCGATTTCCTTGATTGGCATGAAGTCGCAATATCCGATTACGCCAGACTGGCGCTATCTGGTCGATGAAGTCATTGCAGATATCGAGCAGCAATTTCCTCAGCAGCAGGTGGTGGGTCTTGGACATTCCTTTGGTGGTCTGGTGACTTTGATGGCAGCGTATCGACGTCCGGAACTGTTTTCCAAACTGTTAATTATGGATCCGCCATTTATTATTGGAAAAAACAGCGCCATGTTTGAACTGGTTAAAAAGCTGAATCTGAAAAGTATCGATCGCTATACACCTGCAGGAATTACGCTAAAACGCAAGGATCACTGGCCATCGAAACAGGCCGCAGTTGATGCACTCAGATCAAACCGCTTATTTAGCAATTTTGATGAGCAATGTTTTGCTGATTATATCGAGAGTGGCATTCAGCCAGAACCTGAACGCGGTGGGGTGACTTTGAGCATTCCAAAACAGGTAGAAGCGGAGATTTTCCGGACTGTACCGGCATGGTGGTGGCGTACGCCAAGACGACCACCTGAAGTGCCGATTCATCTGATGACTGCAGAGCAGAGCCAGTTTTATCAGCAGGGTTTGCCTCAAGGCATGCACAAGATTTATCGGATCGATTATTCAGTGGTCGAAGGCGGACATATGTTTCCGCTTGAGTATCCGGAAGAGACTGCAAAGGCGGTCAAAGCTCAACTTGTACTGTTGTAATCGTCATAAAAAAGAGACGACTGGTACCACTACTGTTCCACAATTTTAACTAGGCTATAGTTTGAATTGTATGGAGTAATAAAAGCAATTCGATAGTGTTTTTAAATATCTGATATTTATACTTGGATATTGCGCAGCCTCATCTTTCCTTTAAAAGTTTAAATGGATTTGTGCAGGCGCAACCCTACTTTGGAAAGCCCCAAAGTAGGCAAAAGTCTCTTATTACCCATACACGACGTCCTGTCGTGATAGGTAGTGTGTGGCATCCCTGCCACACGCGCGTAACTTAAAGCTAATCACTTTAACTTTGGGACAGTAATCCGTCTAGTACGTCTCTTTTTATATCATTTTACGCAAATTGGAAAATTAACGCAGCTGCGAATCTTCCAGATGGCGAGCGCCTTCCAGAATCATCCGGATCATGATCATGGTCTGTTCGGCAATTTCTTTACGGTCTTCGGCAGGCATATCAATCACATTGGCCCCCATGTTAAACACCAGTTGAGTAATGGCTTTGGCGGCAATATCGGCATGTAATAACTTTCTATTATTCAGGCGTTCCAGACGAATCAAATCATCCTGCAATTCCTGCTGAAAATAATTTAACTGGCGTTCTACAGCCTGTTTATACGATTTTGAACCGGTATAACCTTCACGCAATAACAGGCTTAAATTGCCTTCATCTGCATCCAGCTGAGCAATAAAAATTTCGACCGAACTACGAATAATACTGCTTTGTCGGGAGGCTTTTAAGCGTGCTTCATGCAGAATCTGACGTAATACAATCCCGGCACGATCAATCAGCTCAATGGCCAGCTCATCAATATCTTTAAAATGACGATAGAAACTGTTTGGCGCAATACCGGCCTCACGTGCGACTTCGCGCAGGCTCAACGATGCAATACTTTTTTGTGGACCAATCAGGTTTAATGCTGCCTGAAACAGTTCTTCTTTGGTAATGGTGGCCTTGCGACCGACACTCCGTACGATAATCGGCTCATCAATGCTTTTCGATTGTAGTAGAGATGCGTCACTGCTTATTTTCATTGAAGGCTCGTTCATCAATAGGTTCATGCATGAATCGTTTGATTATAACCGAGCACGACAGGCTTGTGAAATGAATGGAAACAATACACATGTATATACAAATATATATACATGTGTATAATAATTCAAAACCTCAAGATGATGTCGATAACGATGCATGTACTCCAAAAACTTAAAATGCCGTTGAATGCACTGTCTGACAGTGTCGTCGATCAGCATGCGATTAATTTCTGGATTCAGAAACTCAATCCGATATGGTCGTTGAATCAGCCATTGGGCAAGATTGTGCACAAGGAAAATGCTGCACAGGATATGCTGGGTCTGAAAATTCAAGTGAATCGTTTATTTAAGTTTGGTAAAGCGGGGCAACACCATCCGGTCTATGTGGTGGTGAAGGGCATCCGTTATGAACGTAGCTATAGTTTGACCCATGTAGATGCCCAGCATGTGTTATTGACTGTGAAAAAAGTCCATGCCGGTAAAGTCAGCACCTGGTTTGCAGAGCAGGCGCAAGTGGGTGATGTCATCGAATTTGGTCAGCCTTATGGTGATATGACCTTGCCTGCGCAAACGAGTCCACTGATCTTGCTTGCAGCAGGCAGCGGGATTACCCCAATGCTCAGTATGCTGGAAAGCCTGAGCAAAAAGGGTGAATTATCAACACCAGTGAGCTTGTGGTACTGGGTTAAAAAACATCAAGATGCAGCATTTAAAGCACGTTTCGAAGAACTTGCTCAGAAACATGCAAATTTCTCATTTCATGTTTATGCCACGCAAGAACAAGCTGCGGCAGCTCGTCTGAATGAAACTTATCTGACAGATTTGCAAAATCTGGAAAATAGCACGGTCTATTGCTGCGGCCCGTCAGGTTTTGTATCGACTGCAGAGCAGCTGTTTGCTTCAGCCAAAGAGTTTAAGGGTGAAGCCTTTAGCATGAGTCTGGCGGATCAATCCGATATCGGCTTTATTAATGTCACCCTGACTCAGTCGAAAAAAATTGTCAGTATTCCAAAAGGCCAGTCCATTTTGGTGAGTCTGGAACAACAAAATATCAAACCGACACATGGTTGCCGTATGGGCATTTGTAATAAATGCGCCTGCAATAAAGTGGAAGGTTCGACCAAGAATTTGGTAAACGGCGCACGAAATACTGAGCCAGGTAATCTGCTCAAAATTTGTGTTAACTCAGCGCAGACTGATCTAGTCATCGACCTATAAGCGAGTTTTATCCTATGAATATGCCAGTAAAATTTCAATATTTTAAAAATCCTAAAAACCGTGAATTATCACAAGTAGAACTCGATGAACTTGCACGTGAACTTGATGCGATCAAACAAGAAGTGCTGGATGATTTAGGTGAAAAAGACGCGAAATATATCCGTCGTGTCTATTCAACCATCCGTTATTCATCAATTGCCGGTCGTGCGCTATTGTTTGCAGGCTGGTTCCCACCAGCATGGTTGCTAGGCACAGGTCTATTAGGCTTTGCCAAAATCATGGAAAACATGGAACTGGGTCACAATGTCATGCATGGTCAGTATGACTGGATGAATGATCCTAAAATGAATGGTCAGACCTATGAATGGGATATCGTAGGTACTTCGGATAACTGGCGTCAAACCCATAACTTTAAACATCATACTTATACCAATATTAAAGGTATGGATGATGATATCGGTTATGGTCTATTGCGTCTGTTCCCAGAACAGCGCTGGAAACCGGGTTATTTATTACAACCGATTTATGCGGTGCCATTCTGTTTGCTGTTCCAGTGGGGCGTGGCCATTCAGAACCTTGAATTGGGTAAATATTTCAAAGGTCGCAAAAGCAAAGAGCAGACCAAAGAAGAATGGCGCCCAATGCAGAACAAAATCGGTAAACAATTGTTTAAAGATTATGTGTTCTTTCCATTGATTGCAGGTCCTGCTGCTTTGCCAGTTTTGACGGGTAATATGGTGGCCAATGGTCTGCGTAATATCTGGACGTTCAGTATTATTTTCTGTGGCCACTTTACCAAAGATGTAGAGGTGTTCCCGAAATCGGTACTGCAAAATGAGAGCCGTGGTCACTGGTATATGCGCCAGATTCGTGGTTCATCTAACCTGACCGGTTCTGAAGCATTCCATATCTTGACGGGTCATTTAAGTCACCAGATTGAACATCATCTGTATCCTGATGTGCCTGCCCGTCGTTACCGCCAAATGGCGCCAAAAGTTCAGGCGGTGTGTGAAAAATATGGTTTGAACTACAACAATGCCAGTCTGGTAAAACAGTATGGCAGCGTGATTAAACGTATTGTGAAGTATGCTTTACCATTCAAGAAATAGTCTTTCTTGGGACTAAGAACCACTTCTTTTGAAGTGGTTTTTTATTGGTAATGTTTGTATGTATAAGTGGATTTAATTCCATACCTTAGATTCTCAAGTATAGTTATACTTAATAAAAATTATAGTTTTAATAGGGTGAATTTGAAGTTGGTTATTTTTTGTTAAATTTTGATAAGAAATATTTTTATTTAAACTCTTGTTTTGAGCACTTTTGCCAATTGTTAAGTTAGAGAAACAGTAAATTGATTTTTATATACTCCCATGGGGTATTTTTAAGTGATATATATATATCGATTTTTAAAAATTTATTGAGGTAAATCGACATATATATATATTTATAATAAATTGATTTTAATATGTTTTATGAGTTTTATTGAGAATAAATTAAAACGCTCAGAATTTTTGTAATATTAACAATAATCATTATTATTATTTAAATTAAATTGACTACCAATTAAAAATAATGAGCATTTTTGTAAGCTTTGGATTTTTGAAATTGTGGTAATTTTCATCAATTGTATGTAAGAGGTGGTCCCACTTGTTTGAACAACTAAAAGCTTATTTATAAGTGATATTCTGCTCTAGTTAAGCTACCTTATTTTGTTGTGGTAGCTGGTCATAGTAAAACTCATCTGGAGTCATTTTGTCC
>NZ_VPCG01000063.1:0-10624 GCF_013418355.1 Acinetobacter sp. YH12151
TTTGCCATGCAAAGGTCGCAGACGAAGCGGGGGTGGTGCGTGACACCCTGAAATCCTTCGCCGAGATCGGGGGCGCCCTGGTCGATGCACAGGATGATGGCCAGCCGCTGGGCGATGTCATCGCGAGTGGGTCAGGGTGGGACGGCTTAAAAACCCTTGTTGCAATGGCAACCAGGCTGACCGCCACCATGGCCGACGATCCGCTCAATCATGTGCTCGACGGTTATCACCGCTTCCGCCGATACGCTCCACGCATGTTGCGCCTGCTCGATCTGCGAGCTGCGCCCGTTGCACTGCCGCTTCTGGAAGCGGTGACGGCCCTTCGTACCGGTTTGAACGATGCCGCGATGACCAGCTTCTTGCGGCCCAGCTCGAAATGGCATCGCCACCTTCGGGCCCAGAGGGCTGGCGACGCTCGCCTATGGGAGATCGCGGTGCTGTTCCATCTGCGCGATGCGTTCCGCTCCGGAGATGTCTGGCTTACTAGGTCCCGGCGCTATGGCGATCTGAAACACGCACTCGTTCCGGCACAATCCATCGCGGAAGGCGGTCGTCTCGCTGTGCCATTGCGGCCGGAGGAATGGCTGGCAGACCGGCAAGCTCGCCTCGACATGCGGTTGCGCGAGCTTGGCCGTGCCGCTCGCGCAGGCACGATCCCGGGCGGGTCGATTGAAAACGGCGTTCTGCATATCGAGAAACTCGAAGCCGCCGCGCCGACAGGCGCCGAAGATCTGGTGCTCGATCTCTACAAGCAGATCCCGCCCACGCGCATCACCGATCTCCTGCTGGAGGTGGATGCGGCGACCGGCTTCACCGAAGCGTTCACCCATCTGCGCACAGGAGCACCCTGCGCTGACCGGATCGGGCTAATGAACGTTATCTTGGCGGAAGGGATCAACCTCGGCTTGCGCAAAATGGCGGATGCGACAAACACCCACACCTTCTGGGAATTGATCCGCATTGGACGGTGGCATGTCGAGGGCGAAGCCTATGACCGGGCGCTGGCCATGGTGGTCGAGGCACAGGCAGCGTTACCCATGGCCCGGTTCTGGGGCATGGGCACGTCGGCTTCGAGCGACGGACAGTTCTTCGTCGCTACAGAGCAAGGTGAGGCCATGAACCTGGTCAACGCGAAATATGGCAATACCCCGGGCCTGAAAGCCTATAGCCACGTCTCCGACCAATATGCGCCGTTCGCAACCCAGGTGATTCCTGCAACGGCAAGCGAAGCGCCTTACATCCTCGATGGCCTGCTGATGAACGATGCTGGACGCCATATCCGCGAGCAGTTCACCGACACGGGCGGCTTCACCGATCACGTCTTTGCCGCATGTGCCATTCTCGGCTACCGGTTCGCTCCGCGCATCCGCGACCTGCCATCCAAACGGCTCTACGCGTTCAATCCGTCGGCCGCCCCGGCGCACCTGCGAGCGTTGATCGGCGGAAAGGTCAACCAAGCCATGATCGAGCGCAATTGGCCCGACATCCTGCGCATCGCCGCCACCATTGCTGCCGGGACCGTCGCGCCAAGCCAGATTCTGCGGAAACTCGCCTCCTATCCGCGGCAGAACGAGCTCGCGACAGCCCTGCGGGAAGTCGGTCGCGTCGAGCGCACCCTGTTCATGATCGACTGGATTCTGGATGCCGAACTCCAACGGCGTGCCCAGATCGGGCTCAACAAAGGCGAAGCTCATCATGCGCTGAAGCGGGCAATCAGCTTCCACCGCCGCGGTGAAATCCGCGACCGTTCCGCCGAAGGCCAGCATTACCGCATCGCCGGCATGAATCTGCTCGCCGCCATCATCATCTTCTGGAACACCATGAAGCTCGGCGAGGTCGTTGCAAACCAGAAACGCGATGGAAAGCTGCTATCGCCCGATCTCTTGGCCCATGTTTCGCCGCTCGGATGGGAACACATCAATCTCACCGGAGAATATCGCTGGCCAAAGCCTTAGCGTAGGATTCCGCCCCCTCCCGCAAACGACCCCTACTACTAGTAATCAAATAGAAAAACGCATTCCAGTTCCAGAGCATGTAGAACCAGAGCCAAAGAAAAGGGGCTTTTGGAGCCGATTCTTTAAGCCGTATGGCTGATCTGATTGTTCATCTGGGCTTATCAAAGCCGTGGAACATTGCTCACTTATTAAGCGTGGAACGTGAAAAATCATAAAAAAAGCCCACCTTGGGGAAGATGGGCTATAAACTAGAAACTACAGCATTGATTTCTAAGTGGAATTATAACGTATTTCGTATAAGGTGTATTATGTTAATTTTAGGAAGTCTTTAGAGTTGTCCTTCAAGTAACTGACCTATTTCTAACCTGGTATAGCCACGTTCTTTAAAAATCAAAATAATTGCTTTTTTATAATCTTCAGAAGTAGAAGTCTTATATTTAGTTATCAGTTGATTCTCAGAATTCAGCTCAAGATCATTTTTGATGGTCAATACTTCGCTAGAAATCTTGTTAAAGATATTTAGGTTAAACATACAGGCACTCTTCATCCGTATTATAGCGGCCCGACTATAACGAATACCTGTCTTAGCTACGCTAGACACCCTTGGCCGCAAGGATTACAAATTAAGAAAAATTCCGCAAGTTTTTGTCTATTGAAAGAATAAATAATCTCCTAACTGCTATCTATTTAACATAATGGATATTATACGAAATTGAAATGTAAGCCCAAAATAGAAATGTCCGGTTTCTCCAAAGTAAAAATGTCCGCTTTTAGAATATGCACTTTTGCGATTATTGAAGCGGACGGTTTGATATGTTGGTGTCTATGTCGGATAAAGAACTTAAACGATTGTCGGTCTTGCAGGAAATCTGTGATCAACGCATAACTCAATCCCAGGCTGCTCAGCTACTTCATATTTCAGAACGTCAGATCAGACGCTTACTGCAGAAATACAAAGCTCAAGGCCCAGCTGCATTAGCCCATGCTGGTCGTGGCCAAACCAGCAACTGCAAACTTCCTGAAGAACTCAGACTCAAGTGCCTCAATATTGTTTCGGATCAACTCCATGGTTTCGGACCCACTTTAGCGCATGAAAAGCTCACTACCGTTCATGGATTCGATCTTTCAGTGGAAACCCTGCGTTGCTGGATGATTGCAGCCGATTTATGGATTCCTCGCGCCAAGCGCCTGAAACGCCCGTATCAGCCTCGATATAACCGGGATTGTTATGGTGAACTGATCCAAATTGATGGCTCACATCATGACTGGTTTGAAGGACGAGCACCTAAATGCTGTTTACTGGTGTTTATTGATGATGCCACAGGAAAATTGCAGCATTTACGCTTCTGTGAATCAGAATCAACCTTTGACTATATGATTTCAACACGCCTGTATGTTGAACAGCACGGTAAGCCCTTAGCGTTTTACAGCGATAAACATTCAGTGTTTAGGGTAAATCAAAGCAGTAAGAAAGACACCAGGATTACCCAGTTTGGACGCGTACTCAGTACCCTCAAAATCGATATCATCTTCGCTAACTCACCCCAGGCCAAAGGTCGTGTGGAACGAGCGAATAGAACACTTCAGGATCGTCTGATTAAGGAGATGCGCCTGGAAGGTATCAATTCGATTGCAGATGCGAATAAGTGGTTGCCCTGCTTTATTGAGCAATTTAATCGTAAATTTGCCAAGATGGCTTTTAATCCCAAGGATCTACACCGGACTGTCACTGAAACAGCCGAAGAGTTAGATGATGTTTTTACCTGGCGTGAACCACGCAGAGTGACGAAAAGCCTGACCATTACTTATGATAAATGTGTATATCTCTTGGAGAATACAGAAGAAAATCAAAGGTTGATCGGCAAGTATCTTGAATTTCTAGAATACCCGGATGGTACTGTGGCCATCATGCATGAAAGTCGGAAGATCAATTACAGCATCTTCGATAAATTAAGTCAGCTGAACCAGCGAGAGATTGTTGAGAATAAACGGTTGGGTGCTGTTCTGAATCATATCCAACAGCAGCATGAAGAACTGGAACAGCAAAACAAACGCAATCGTTCTCAAAAGATGCCAAGCAGACGTGCACAGAAAACAGCAATTCAACAGCGAAATCTGAATCCTGTGCTTGACTTGGAAATGTCCATATAGGACATTTCTATTTGGTTATTAGGTAGGACATTTCTACTTAGGAATAACATGAAATGTTAGAACCCATTTAAAGTGTCTATATTCTCACCAATAAAAATGTCTAGTTTATGATGGTTTTTATCACCATGGACTGGATATAAAATATAGATGCTGATCACTATGTCGGATAAAGAACTTAAACGATTGTCGGTCTTGCAGGAAATCTGCGATCAACGCATAACTCAATCCCAGGCTGCTCAGCTACTTCTACTTCATATTTCAGAATGTCAGGTCAGACGCTTACTGCAGAAATACAAAGTTCAAGGTCCAGCTGCATTAGCCCATACGGGTCGTGGCCAAACCAGCAATTCCAGGCTTTCTTAAGAACTCAGACTCAAGTGCCTCAATATTGTTTCTGATCAACTGCATGGTTTCGGACCAACCTTGGCGCATGAAAAGCTTATTCAACAGGAGTTATGGTTCATTCTGACCAAGGCAGTCAGTACTGTAGTCGTGCTTTTAGAGCACTATTATTGACGAATAACTGTATTCAAAGTATGTCACGCAGTCTTGCGCAGTACACTGCTCATGTTGGGACAATGCAGTGACTGAAAGCTTCTTTCATACATTGAAAGGTCATGTAATCCATGGCGTGTGTTTGCCACTCGAAAAGAAGCGAATGCTGTCTTGTTTGACTATATCGAGATTTATTACAATCGAATCAGAAGACATTCTGCAAATGGCTGGTTAAGTCCTGAAGCCTTTGAACAAAAATATTGTAAGAATTTAGAGGGATCGACTGTCCACAATACTGTCTAGGATCAGATAAAGGATTCTGCATCTGAAAAAGGCCTTTAGCTTAATTCTGAGCTTCGACTAATGACAAAATATAAGACTTCTACCTCTGAAAATTATAAAAAATCAATTGTTTTGATCTTTAAAGAATGAGGATATAGTATTTGTGAAATTACTTAGCTGCTTAAAACTTAATTCTAATTGGTTAATAGGTGAAAAATGAAATTAGCAGAAGCTCTCTTACTTCGAAGTGATCAACAAAAAAAAATTATTTCACTAAAACAACGTATCAATGCAAATGTATTGGTACAAGATGGTGATAAACCATCTGAAGATCCTAATGAACTATTAAAACAAGTATTTTCTTTAATTCAAGAATTTCAAAAATTAAGTTATGCAATTCATGAAACTAATGCTTTAACAAAATTAAATGATGGTCGTTCTCTACTTGCTTTATTGTCTTTGCGTGATGAATTTGTAGAACAGCACAAAACCCTAACTGCAGCAATAAGTAATACATCTCGTGAATCTGATCGTTATAGTACGCGGGAAATAAAGTGGCATAAAGTTATTCCAGTTTCATCATTACAAAAACAAGCTGATGATATTAGTCTTAAATTACGTGATTTAAATGTGTTAATTCAGTCGAATAATTGGAAAATTGATTTGATTGAAGCCTAATAGTCCTTTAGATATAATCAAGTTGAACATACTGGGCGAGTACAAGATCCCTTACTTCCACAACATAGGATTGTAAATAAAGTGTAGTGGCTTGCAAAGCAAGTGGATAAGCTTAAAATTTTAAGTACAAATCAATCCATCACTTGGCAGAACTCAAATCTTTGTGCAAACAAAGTTACACGTTACTTATAACTACCATGTACTGACAGTATGTTCACCTCAATTACTAAAAATAAAGAAATGAGCAAGCATCAGCTGAAGCACATTCCTATTTTTAATTCGGTTCGGCTTTGTTGCATAACGAGCTGAAAGACAGATTTTGAAAATAGCGGATTCAAATCACAAGTGCGACACATTTGTAGTTAGGTGAAAAAGTTAGGTGTATTCGTAGAATCATTAGACTTTTTCAACTCGCAATTGGAAAGCACGCAATGAAGAAATACACCCAACTCTCTCAAGATGAAAGTAAGCATCCGCTGAGCCCCACTTTTCCTCACTCATGAATACCACGATAGTGTCCACTAAACTTTAAGTGGACACCTATTTATGGATTTAAAGACAGTTATAGACAGCACACCAATGCTAAAAAAGCCCCGTCGAACCTTCACGGCTGAATTTAAACATCAACTTATTCAGCAATGCCAGCAGCCAGATACATCAGTGGCTAACTTAATCGCTGCACTGGTAAACCGAATGAACTTGTAATAACGACTTTCGCAAGAGGTCTAGTGATCTGTACTCAATAAAAATATTAAATTCCCCTTTATGCTTATTAGCAAAACAAGATTCACATTTAACGAAATACGAGAAAATTAATTTTGATGATTTAAAAAATGAGAATTTTATATTTTATACAGATGATTTCAGTTTAACCCCCATCATATTAAGTGAAGCTCAAAAAGCAGGATTTGAACCTAATATTGTCTGTAAAAGTAGCCAATGGGATTTCATAGTAAAAATGGTAGAGGCAAATATGGGCATAGCTATTCTTCCAGAAATTTACTGTAGAAAATTTAGTAACTTAAAAAAAATATACTTCAATAGTGATGATATGACCTGGCAATTACATATGGCTTGGCATAAAGGATTAGAGATCTCTCATGCAACAAAAGCCTGGTTAAATTTAGTAAATAAATATAGTCATGAAATAAGTCTTTAAAATTACATTTAGCATAAAATCTCTTATGCGAAGTCCAATATTAAATTAATCCCTTCACAAGGAAGAAGCTTGCTACAATGACCAATAAAACTGCAAAGCATTTCTTTAACATTGCTGGTGATAAAGCATGTGCCGCCTTCGCACCAAACTTAGCCGTAATGAAACTCATGATGCTAATGCCAATAAATGCATAAATATGCACATAACCAATGGTATTAGGTACATTAATCTCAGCATTTATACCAAAAATAATAAAACCTAATGCACCAGCAACAGCAATGGGGAGTCCACATGCCGCAGATGTTCCAACCGCCTTCTGCATGACCACACCATAGCGATTCAGGTACGGAACCGTCAGGCTACCGCCACCAATCCCAAAGATTGCTGATGCAACTCCAATCACACTACCAGCAGCAATTTGTTGACCTGATGAAGGTAAAGTTTTCGTTGGATCAATTACTTTTTTGGCACCTGTAAACATGGTATAGGCAACCCAAATCAGAAATAAGCCAACAATGATTTGTAGATGTAATCCTGATATCAAACCTGCAATACCCGCCCCAAAAAAGCAACCAATCGCCATGGGTGGTGCTAGATTTTTAAATACCGACCAAATCACAGCCCCATTTTTATGATGCGCCATCAATGAGCTAATCGAAGTAACAACAATGGTTGCTAAAGATGTGCCTAATGCGAGGTGCATAACCACATCGGGGTCATAACCCATTTGAGTAAAGACAATAAAAAGCAGTGGCACAATAATCGTACCACCGCCGACACCAAACAGCCCTGCTGCAAAACCAGCAAAAGCACCGATGACTAAAAAGGTTATAAGTTCCACAATAGACTAACTTTAAAAAATGAAAGGATTAAGGCGTTGAATTAAGCGTGTTCCAACTGACCCACTTGATGATAAGCACGGTTAAAATACACCAGGCTTTCTTCTTGATCGCTTTGTTGAACTTGAAGCACACGACACATGAAAATACTGTGTGTACCCACTTGCTGAATGTCCTGAATTTCACAGTCAAAACTGACCAAGGCATCTTGCAAAATAGGTGAACCAGTTTCCAACGCACTCCACTCACCTAAGTTGAAACGCTCTTCAGAACTGAATTTACTTGAAGCAAAAGCATTTGAAAGCTGTTCATGCTGAGTACTTAGTACGTTTACAGCCAAGACTTTATTTTCAACAAAATGGGCATGTGAACGGGAGGATTGATTCATACAGACCAATAACGTTGGCGGTGTATCCGTCACGCTACATACGGCAGATGCAGTAAATCCATGCATACCTGCTTTACTCGCAGTCGTAATAACATTCACTGCTGTGGTGAGTAAAGACATTGCATTTCTAAAGTCTGTTGCTTCAATCATCTCTTTCATCTCAAATGTACATATCACGTGCTCGTGCTTTAAGTAGAACAAATCATCTTGCAATAATTTGCCCCTGCTTCGCACGAGACTACGTTTGATTAAGCTTCTAGCTCTTTACGAACAATGGCAGCACCTGCGCTTAAAGCCTCAAGCTTGCCACGTGCAACTTGGCGAGAAAGTGGTGTCATACCACAGTTGGTTGAAGGATAGAGTTTATCTGCATCAACAAATTGAAGTGCTTTACGTAAGGTATTCGCCACTTCTTCTGCAGTTTCAACTTTGCTAGTTGCTACATCAATGGCACCCACCATCACTTTCTTACCACGGATCAATTCAATCAAATCCATTGGTACACGTGAGTTTTGGCATTCAAGTGAAATAATATCGAGCTTAGATTGTTGTAGTTTCGGGAATGACTCTTCGTATTGACGCCATTCATTACCTAAAGTTTGTTTCCAATCTGTATTGGCTTTAATGCCGTAACCATAGCAAATATGAACTGCAGTTTCACATTTTAGACCTTCAAGTGCACGTTCTAAGGTTGGTACACCCCAGTCATTCACTTCATCAAAGAATACGTTAAACGCAGGTTCATCAAATTGGATAATGTCTACGCCTGCTGCTTCAAGTTCTAAAGCTTCTTGGTTCAAAATTTTGGCAAATTCCCAAGCCAGTTTTTCACGGCTCTTGTAGTGTCCGTCAAAAAGTGTATCAATCATGGTCATTGGACCAGGCAACGCCCATTTAATTGGCTGACTGGTTTGGCTGCGTAAAAATTTCGCATCGTCTACAAACACTGCTTTTTTACGAGAAACTTCACCCACAACTGAAGGTACACTTGCATCATAACGATTACGAATACGCATGGTTTCACGCTTTTCGAAATCTACACCTTCAAGATGTTCAATAAACGTGGTTACAAAGTGCTGACGGGTTTGCTCACCATCACTCACGATATCGATACCTGCAGTGACTTGCTCATGTAATGATAATTTCAAAGCATCACGTTTAGCTTCTAATAATTCTTCGCCTTCAAGCTTCCATGCAGACCATAATTTTTCAGGTTCAGCTAACCAAGACGGTTTTGGCAAGCTACCCGCAGTTGAAGTTGGGAGTAAAAGTTTCGGTTGTGTAAGCGCCATGTCTAATCTTCTTTGTCTAAATTCGTAAATCTGTTTATCAATTTAATGGATTAAGCAGCTGTTTCGACTTCGAAATTTGCAGCCCATTCATTTAAAATGTCTTGATAAGGCTTAATGAAGTTTTCTTCCGTCCATTTACCTTGTTTAACTGCAAGCTCACCACGTTCCACACGGTCATAGACCACACGTGTAAGTGAATAATCGCCATAGCTTAGACTTGGTTGATACACCACACCTGCAGGAGAGTTGGTGTTGTAAATTTCAGGACGATAGATCCGTTGGAAACTTTCCATGGTCGCAATAGCACTGATCAATTCAAAATCAGTATAATCACGGACTAAATCGCCAGCGAAATAGAATGCTAATGGTGCATTACCACCTTCTGGTTTAAAGTAGCGTACACGTAAACCCATTTTGGCAAAATATTCATCGGTACGTGAATATTCATCATTTTTGTATTCCACACCCAAAATAGGATGTACGTTGGCTGTACGGAAATACGTTTTAGAGGTTGAAACGCTTAAGCAAATGACAGGTTGTTTTTTAAATTCTGCTTTAAATACATCTGAATTGACTAAATGTTGATAAAGCTTGCCATGTAGATTGCCAAAATCTTCAGGTTTTTCACCTACACCACAACCCAATTGTGGCAATACCACGCTGAAGTCGTAATCACGCACATAAGATGAGAAGCTATTGCCGATCATGCCTTCAATACGCTCACCTGTTTGATGGTCAATCACAACACTTTTAAGTGTTTCAATAAATGGGAAAGTTTGACCATTACCTTCAATATCAATTTCCGCAGAAATAATGTCAATCTCAAGTGAATAGCGATCACCTTTCGGGTTATCAACGGTTGCCAAGCTATTAAAACGGTTGTTGATCATCGCAAGGGTACGACGCAAGTTTTCTTCACGGCTTTCCCCACGTGCCAAATTGGCAAAGTTTGTGGTTAAACGTGTGTTTTCTGCTGGTGTATAATTCTCATCAAAACGGATACGTTTAATTGAACACTCAAATGCTGTACTCATGGAGATTGCCACCTAAAAATTTTATAAAAAGTTAAATTTCTGAATGGCTATATTTAAACGTGAATAAGAAAGTGAGTAAAACGATATAAATTCAGCTTAAGATGAGAAATACTCATCTTAATAAATTAAAGATGCTGAGGATTTTTAGTTATTCAGTAAGCTAAGCGGCTATCTAAAATCTTTATCTGAAATTGGTAATGTTTTTTGCAACTCTACCAAAGATAGAACCGTACCGGGTTTGTCGGAGAGTCAATATTCTGAGAGACTATTCCGATGAAAAAACCAAACTATACCCCTGAAATCAGAGAAAGAGCGGTTCAATTACTAATTGAATCTGAAAAAGATTATCCA
>NZ_VPCG01000064.1:0-10312 GCF_013418355.1 Acinetobacter sp. YH12151
GAAGTTCATGCGCGTGTGGCAGTTCTGAATAGATTTACGGAATTAGGTAGACCTCACACCCAAGTTGTCACTTAAATTTGAATGGATTGGGGAAAACTCAGCTTTTGAATGTTTATGCAACAAAGCCGGTTTTAGTTATAAACTTATTCATTCAGGAATTATATTGCTGAATGAATAAGTCTAATTGATTTATTTATGCAACCCAACTATTCATTTGATTCATTTGATTCATTTGATTCATTTGATTCATTTGATTCATTTGATTCATTTGATTCATTTGATTCATTTGATTCATTATTTTTAACTTGTTTTTGTTTAGAATTTTCAACTTTAGAAGCTTTTAAATTCTTTTCAAGAAATAACAATCCGCCATCTGCATAACTAAAACTTGCGATACTAAAGAATGCACTAATTAACAGTAATTTAGTACAAAATTTATTTTTGAATAGCATGTTCATTTACTCTCATTTAATACTTGTTAGATATTCTAACTTTAAAGAATTAACACCCAGAGGACTCATAAATTACATTCTTGTAATTTTAAAATGTCTCAGGATGGTGTTTAAAGTGCGTGTGATAAATAGAAGTGTAATACAGGAAAATGGTAAGGTTTATCAGCCTAGTCATCTGTCCATTATGTAGAAAGAGCAGCACTTTAATGTTTATGCTGTTCCAATGTATTACATTCCGTACTTTCTATTTGTAACGTAATTTCAGTAATACTATGATTATGTTTTAGAACGTCTAAGGCCTTTTGATAGAGTTGATCTGTATTGCTATTCGGAGCAACCAAATGAGCAGTTAAATGAATATTTCTTGAGGATATAGCCCAGACTTTCAACTGATGAATCCCTTCAACGCCCTCTAGCTTCAATAAATCATTTCTTAACGACTCAATATCAATCTCATCAGGAACTCCTTCAAGCAGAATATTAATACTTTGTTTTAATAAAATCCAAGTTCGAGGTAAGACCCAGAAGCCAATTAACACAGCGATTACGGTATCAACCCACATCCACTGGGTAAAATAAATAACTATTCCTCCGATAATCACGCCTATCGATCCTAGAGCATCACTAAGAACTTCTAAATATGCACCTTTTATATTTAGACTTTCTTGAGCACTCGCAGAAAGGATTTTCATTGAAATCAAATTTATGACCAAACCACCAACCGCGACAATCATCATTCCAACACTTTGAATTTCAGCAGGATTCGTAAAACGTTGATAAGCTTCATATACAATATATATTGCTACCACAAAAAGCATCACCGCATTAAACAGAGCCGCTAAAATTTCAAATCGCTGATAGCCAAAAGTTCTTTTATCATCTGCGGCTTTTTTACCAATTTTGATAGCGGCAAGAGCAATAGCTAAAGCGGCTACATCAGTAAACATATGAGCTGCATCAGATAACAAAGCCAAACTTTGGGTAATAAAAGCAGCGACAACTTCTACTATTAAAAAAGTAGTCGTTAAACCTAAGGCAACCATTAACTTCTTACTATTTTCTTCAGTAACAACCGCATGGCTATGATCATGATGTTCTGACATAAAATATTTTCCTTATTCTATTTATGATGAGCAGAGATATTGGATAACAGCCAATATCTCTGCTGTAAATCGACTAATCTATTGGATTAAGAAACTTTTTTTTCATTCATCCAGCGGTACAGTACGGGCAATAAAACCAATGTAAGCAGGGTAGAGGAGATAATTCCTCCAATAACCACTGTTGCTAAAGGTCTCTGTACTTCTGCCCCAGTTCCGGTTGCCAAAGCCATCGGGACAAACCCAAGGGACGCCACACAAGCTGTCATCAGCACAGGTCTAAGACGCAAAATTGCACCCTGCCACGTTGCATAATAAAGGTCATATTGCTGTCGCAACTCTTTGATAAAGGTGAGCATGACTAAGCCATTCAGTACAGCCACCCCCGATAGTGCAATGAAGCCAACCCCTGCTGACATGGATAATGGAATGTCACGCAACCACAACGCGATTAAGCCTCCACATAAGGCAAACGGGACACCACTAAAGACCAGTAAGCTTTCTTTGATATTATGGAATACAGCCATCAATAAAATAAAGATCGTCAACAATGCGAGCGGAACCACCAATTGCATACGCGCTTTTGCAGACATCAGATTTTGAAATTGACCGCCATAATCTATCCAATAACCGCTTGGTAATTCCTGTTTGGATAACGTGCTCTGAAGTTCTGTTACGAATGAGCCTAAATCGCGTCCTTCTACATTTGCAGTAATAACCACCCGACGTTTACCATTTTCACGGCTGACCTGATTAATACCCAGGATATTTTCAACGCGTGCAACATCTTGCAGTTGGACTAAACCACCATTTGGCAATTGAACAGGAAGTAGCGCTAACTGCTCGGGACTACGCTGGGATTCATCTAGACGGATAACAAAATCAAAACGCTTGTCTCCCTGTAGAATGGTTCCAACATTTTGACCACCGACACTTGTCGCCACCAGATCCTGAATTGCTCTTACCGACAAGCCGTATTGTGCTGCTCTGGACTTATCAACTTCTACATTCAACAAGGGTAAGCCGCTGGTTTGCTCTACATTAACGGCTGTCGCGCCTGAAATTGATTTAATTTTCTGAGAAATCTTATTCGCTTCACGATTCAGAATTTCCATATCATCGCCAAATAACTTGACACCCACATCACTTCGCACCCCTGAAATTAACTCGTTAAAACGCAGTTCAATGGGTTGCGAGAACTCACTGTTATTTCCCGGCAATGTCGCTAAGAAAGTAATCATTCTTTGGCGAAGCTCATCAATCGTTTGTTTTGGATCAGGCCATTCATCATGAGGTTTTAACAGTACCACGCCATCTGAAATGTTGGGTGGCATGACATCTGTGGCCACTTCTGCTGTACCGGTACGGGCAAAGATTGCTTTAATTTCAGGAAATTCTTTCAACAGTAACTTTTCAGTATTTTCCTGCATTCTCAGTGACTGTTCTAACCCTGTACTTGGGGAACGCATTTGCTGAACAGCAAAATCACCTTCACCCAGTTGAGGTGCAAACTCGCTACCTGTTTGAGTAGCTAGCACACCCGTAAGCACTAAAATACAGGCAGCCACAATAGTCACAAATAAACGAAGCTCATAGGCTCTATCTAAAAGCAATTCATATTTAGTTTTAAGCCAATGCATCCAGCGACTTTCGGTTTCCTTGACTTCTCCAGTGACAAATAGGGCAACTGCGGCTGGCACAAAAGTGACAGATAAAATCATGGCCCCAATTAAAGCCAGTACAACCGTCATTGCCATAGGATGGAAAAGTTTGGCTTCTACACCCGTCAGGGTAAAGATAGGTAGATAAACTACCAAAATAATTAACTGTCCAAAGATGAGAGGACGACGCGCCTGTTTTGCAGCCAAGAAGACTTCTTTAAATCTTTCAGAACGGCTAAGTAAACCACCTTTCAGCTTCTGAGCTTCTGCTAGCCGACGGATACAGTTTTCTACAATAACCACTGCACCATCAATAATAATACCGAAGTCCAGTGCCCCTAAACTCATCAGATTTGCACTAATCTTCTGCTCTGCCATTCCCGTCAAGGTAAACAGCATTGACAGTGGAATAACGCAAGCCGTGATCAGCGCAGCACGGAAATTACCTAGAAAGAGAAATAAAATAACAATGACGAGGATTGCACCCTCAATCAAATTTTTCTGAACGGTTTTGATCGCCCGATCAACCAAATGCGTACGGTCATACACAGTCTCAATCACCACACCTTTAGGTAGCGATTGCTGGATCGATTGCACCTTTTCATCAATGGCTTGAGCAACGGTACGGCTATTTTCTCCCATCATCATCATGGCAATACCCAATACAGTTTCTTCACCATTATAGGTTGCAGCCCCTGTTCTTAAGTCATGACCAATTGAGACATTGGCGACATCTGCCACCCGAATAGGATAGCCGTTTTTATTGGTAATACTGATGTTCTGGATATCTTCAATCGTGTTTAAAGTGCCGGGAACACGAACCGTTAGCTGTTGTCCATTTTTCTCAATATAGCCAGCACCACGGTTTTCATTATTCTCTGTTAAGGCAGTTTGTAAATCAGACAAAGGAATTTGCAATTGTTGCAATCGGTTCAGATCAGGGGCAACCACATAGGTTTTATTAAAGCCACCAATACTGTTGATCTCCGCAACGCCTTTTACGCGCTGTAATTGCGGTCTTACAATCCAATCCTGAATTTCACGTAAATCCATCGCCGAATAAGGGGTTCCATCCGGCTTTTTAGCATTTGGTTCGGCTTTAATCACCCATTGATAGATTTCACCTAAACCTGTCGAAATAGGCGACATGTTAGGTTGCACATCTTCAGGCATTTCTCCCATTGCTTCTTGCAAGCGCTGGTTGATAAGCTGTCTGGCCCAGTAAATATCCGTGCCATCTTCAAAAATGATGGTCACTTGCGATAAGCCGTAGCGTGAAATCGAACGGGTTTGTTCCATTTTCGGCATGCCTGACATGGCATTCTCAATTGGATAGGTAATCCGCTGTTCCATTTCCAAAGCCGTAAAGCCATTGGCTGAAGTGTTAATCTGCACCTGAGTATTGGTAATATCCGGTACAGCATCAATCGGTAACTTTTGATAACTATAAATACCAATAGCAATCCAGGCTGCAACAAACAGCATGACCCAGATTGCGTTATGAATAGAAAACTGGATCAGCCGATCAAACAGTCCTTCAGGCTTTATTGACTCATTATTAGATATTTGAGAATTTTCAGTGCCCATGTGAAGCCTCTCCTTTTTCCATTTCAGATTTCAGTAAGAAACTACCTTGAGCGGCATATTTTTGTCCCTGATTAAGCCCATTTACCACTTCAATCCACTGGCTCTCCCCAGATGACTGACCTAATTTCACCGGCTGCGGACTGAATTCAACTTTCTGTCCATGTTGAGTGGCGACAAAAACCACATCCTTTCCATCGATATTCTGAACTGCTGACTTAAGCACCCGTAATGCGGTACTTTCACTGCGTTGTTGCAGCAGTACGTTTACCATCAAGTTTGGACGTAATTCGGTTGCATTCGATTCAACTTTTGCTCGCACCTGAAGACGACCCGTTTGAGTATCCGCTTCAGTATTTAAAGTCTGGATAACTGCCTGATAGACCTTTTCAGTTTGCAAGGATTTAAATTCGATCTTTTGATTCGGGGCTAAACCCATAATTTCAGAATTTGGAACAATAAACTCAAGCCAGAGCTGATCTAACCGGTCTATGGTAAAGAGTTGACTTGCTAACTGAACATTTTCTCCTAGCACCAAATCCTTTTTACTGATCACGCCGGAAATGGGGGCTTTCAAAATATAGCGCCCGTTACTGGTATTCACAGCACCAAACGCACTTAAACGTGATTGGGCCGATTGGACCTGAATTTGCGCCCGTTTATAGCTGTTGTAAGCACGTTGATAGTCCTGTTTTGCTGAAATACCCTGTGACCACAGCTGACGCTCACGCTCGAAGTCCTGTTTCGCCAGTTCAAGGTTGGTTTGTTCAATTTTTAGATTGGCCTGCTGATCGACTAAATCAGGAACAAGCAACGTGGCCAAAGACTGTCCTTTCTGAACTTTTTGGCCGAGTTCTACATAGACATTTTCGACATGACCACTAAAACTCGGAGAGACATGCGCTTGCTGGTCGGTATTCACGTTAAGTTTTGCTGGATAAGAACTTAATTTAACCACCGGACCTTGATCGACTGCTGATAACTGTATGCCTTGTTCAACCAGTTGCTTGGCCGTCAGGCTCACGCCTTCTGCATGCTCTTCGGTTTCACCGCCATGTTCCTCTTTGCCTTCTTCACTTCCATGTTCCTCTGCGCCTTCTTCCTCTGCATGTTCATCTGATGTTTCAGATTTATTCTTACCCGACAAGATCAAGAAAATACTGAGTAGTACGGTTGCGCCGATGACCAAACCAATCAGTAGAGGTTGAGAGATTTTTCCGCTCTGTTTTTTTAAGCTGTTTTTAAGATCGAACATGTTAATTTCCCCCACCAATGACAGGCATGGCCTGTATGTCTTGCCATAAGTTTTGATTGATTTGTGCAATAGCATCTTTCGACATGACTTCACTTGGGCTAATGCCTAAGCTCAAACTTTCTGCTTCAATGGCCTTTTGCCAGCCATCCCGTAACAACTGGACTTTACGCAGACGGATGTCTTGTAATTGAAGCGTGGCTTGCTGAACATCGGTTAAAGCAAACTTTCCTGCCAGAAAACCTTGTAGCGTTTTACTTTGAACTTGAGTCGCCAAAGGAATTTGAGTCTCGTCAACGACTTTGAATTGCAGCTCTAAACCCTGCAACTCGGTTAAAATTGTGCCTATTTGCAGCGCATTTTGCTTCAGATAAAATTCTTTCTGACGCTCTAATAAGTTCATTTTTTCTTGCGCGATTTTTATGCCATTTTGCTGACGATCGAAAATATTAAGCGGTACACTAACTCCGACTACTAATTGATTTTGTGTGGAGTTTTCCAAGGATTGGGTGCGGTTGACACCTAGGTTTAAAGTGGGGTTAGGACGTGCCTTTGCTCTTAGTTGATCAACCGTTGCTTGAGACTCTAATACCAGTAAAGCTCGATATTTCTCAACGTAGTTTTCCGCTAAATATTCTTGAACCTGTCCATGAGTCGATTTTGGCCAGAGCTTTTGTGAAGAGAGGTTTACCTGCAATGACTTATCAGACGTACCCCATAAATTTGATAATTGTTGGGTGGCCACTTGTACCTGTAAGTCTGCCTGTCTAAAAAGGCGTATATTTTCAGCATGACTTAAACGTGCGCGATTCACATCTACTTGCGCGATACCGCCCGCAGTAAAGCGCTTCTCGATCGCTTTAAGGTTTTCTTCACTCACCCGAAGTTGTTCATTGACAATGTTTCTTTCAAGTTCAGCAATGGCCAGTTGTGACCATACATATTTCACCGCAAGCTCAATTTGCGCTTGATAAATCTTCTGCTTCAGTGCTGTTTTATCTGTAGAGAGACTGGCTAATTTTTGGTTTGCTTTTCGCTCACCAAAAATATCCAAGGGTTGTGATATGCCAATGGCAAGCTCTTTTTCATTATTTGAACCAAAGCCCGTTTGTTCAACTGACAATTCAGGATTTTTAAACAGCTTACTTTGCTGAAGATTCGTGGCATTAATACTATTTTGCGTTTCCCAGAAATTTTGGGACGCTTGATATTGGTTAACCTGCTCAATAGCTTGCTGCAGCGTTAAATCTTGAGTACTGGCGACTACGGAAGTACTGATGCTGATCATTGCAGATAGCAAGATACCGCTACCTAAGGCTGACCAGGATAAATTCAGGATGGAGGTATCCTGATGTAATTTGTTTTTTGACATGAAAATGCCCCACGCATAATGAAATTAGGAGTGGTGGGCTTTTATAAGACTACCCCACCAATAGTAGGGGCAAATCGGGAGGCGGGGTTAATTGATTCAGATAAGGGGATTTATAAAAAGTTATTCCCAAATAAGTTGGGGTAATGCCGGTCTCAAAATCAGCTTTAAGCTTCAGATCATCGGGTGGGTCAATCTGAATCACGATTGTATTTGAGAAATGACTGCACTTTTCGTTAAAACAAACCTTCTGACAATAGTCATAGATTTCTTTATAGTTTTCTAGGGAATAAAGTGCTTGACGAGGACTATCACTCTTTTCGTCTAAATCGATTGGATTAGAGAGTATTGAATTGGGTATGTTTGGCATTTCATGCAGACAAGCAGCCTCTGCCACACTCCAAATATTCTGGAATGTGAATAAGAGTACCAATATCTGGATTAGAAATGTTTTTCTCTTCATACACAAATCTGTATTTAAAACACCAATCGGAAGCTAACCAAAGCTATCTAAGATCTTATCACAAAATTTAAGTCACCTTAATCTTTTTGCAGCCTTAAGTAAAGATATACAGAGTTTTTGAAAAAGCATAGGTCTAGATAATCAAGCTAGATTTTTTAAAACTCCACATTGGTCAATTGTACATAAACCATCACAAGTACCTCTTAAATCAGATAGTTGTTCAATAAGCTTTTGTTGCTTGATTATATTTTCTCTGATAGCACTGACATGTAAGTCAATTAATTCATTCACCCCTGAACAATTTTTCTCAGGTTTGTCTTTATAGGTAAGTAATTGACGAATTTCATTCAAACTCATATTTAAAGTTCGGCAATTCAAAATAAATTTAATTCGCTCAACATAGCCTACATCGTAAAGGCGGTAATTTCCTTCCGTTCTTTCTGGTTCTGGAATTAAACCTTCCTTTTCATAAAACCTAATTGTTAATACTGAACATGAGGTTTTTTTAGAGAGTTCACCAATTTTTAAATGCATTGAGTTGGTATTTCCAAAAAATCTTGACTCTATAGTAACTATAGGGATTCTAATATTCAAAGTTTATAAATTTTTTTAATGGGTATAACTATGAGTGGCTGTGGATGTAGTAAAGAAACACCATGCGAAGATAAGAAATCTCAACAAGAAAATCATCCATCAATTGCAGAAGCAAGCAATTCAAAGAATTGTGATAATACGCCTAGCTGTTGTGGTGAAGAGGAAGAAGAAAAATCTTCATCTCCTTGCTGTAACACTTCAAACAGTTGTGAAGATACCGCTCAATCCTGTTGTGGTTCTGATCCCAAAGAAAATTTAAGCACTGAAAACGTTTTAAAAGATTCGCACTACATGAGTGAATACTTAGTTCCCAAAATGGATTGTTCTGCGGAAGAACAGATGGTTCGTATGGCGCTATCTTCAATTGATGGTGTTCAAAAACTCATCTTTGATTTACCTAACCGGTCTTTAAAGGTTCTACATAATCAAAAAGATGAAAATATAACTACCAAACTTGAAGCTTTGGGTTTTGGTGCAAAGCTTGTGAAGACTGAAACTTATATAAGCAATCAACAGGCTAAGCAAACAAGTACCTATACCATTCCTAAAATGGATTGCTCTGCTGAAGAGCAAATGGTCCGTATGGCTCTTGCAGATATTGAAGCAGTTAAAGGTCTTACTTTTGATCTTCCCAATCGAAAACTGAAAGTCTTCCATAATGAAGGGATTCAGCAAATTACGGCTAAACTCGAAGGACTGGGTTTTGGGGCGAAACTTGATGAAACACAGCTTTCTACAGGCGATATACCTAATGAACCTGATCCTGTGAGACAAGCTAAAGTACTTAAACTGTTATTAGGCATTAATGCTCTACTGTTCTTTATAGAATTCATCAGCGGAATTATTGCTGCGTCTACAGGATTGATTGCTGATTCTCTAGATATGTTTGCCGATGCAGCCGTTTATGGTATTGCGCTATATGCCGTCGGAAAAGCTGCGAAATATCAAGTGAAAGCAGCCCATTTCGCAGGTTGGATTCAGTTATTACTTGCTGTCATCGTGATTATTGATGTCATTAGACGATTCATGTTTGGAAGCGAGCCAGAATCAACGCTCATGATTGTTATTGGCCTGCTCGCACTTATAGCTAACGTGACATGCTTATATCTTATTTCTGGTCATCGAGAAGATGGCGCACATATGAAAGCCAGTTGGATTTTCTCGGCGAATGACGTTGTCGTAAATATGGGCGTTATATTTGCCGGTGTACTCGTGGCGTGGACGGGATCAGCTTATCCAGACTTAATCATTGGCATCCTGGTTTCTTTATTCGTGCTTAATGGTGCTCGAAAGATTTTGGCTTTGAAGTAAGAGTATCGAAAATGAATCTATTTCAAGTTAAACAAAATCAGATCGTCAAAATTAGAGATCTCAAAAAAGGTAATCAATACAGTCATACCACTGATCCCGTATTGGAACGGCTCCAACTATTAGGTTTTAGAGAGGGTGAAACTCTACAAGTACTCGCTAAAGGTGTTTTTGGCGGAGATCCTGTTTTAGTTCAGATTGAAACTTCAAGATTCGCATTAAGAAAGAATGAAGCTGAAAGAATTTTTGTAGAGTTAGTATCCAATGAAGATTAAGAATATTGCATTAGTCGGTAATCCAAATTGCGGAAAAACCTCTTTATTTAATACACTTACTGGTACGCGACAAAAAGTTGCCAACTATGCTGGGGTTACCGTAGAAAGAAAAGAAGGTTCTTTTAACGGCACTGTTGCAAATAACCACGAATGGTAAGCTGAAGACTGTTTTAGCTAAAGGTGCAGCATATGAATCCTTTCCATGGTCGGCATTTTCAGGGCGAAATCATTCTTTGGGCTGTGCGCTGGTATTG
>NZ_VPCG01000065.1:0-10199 GCF_013418355.1 Acinetobacter sp. YH12151
GAGATCCATGCACGCATGGCAGTCTTGAATAAATTCACAGAATTAGGTCGCCCTCATACCCAAGTTGTCTCTTAAATTTGAGTAGCTTAAGGGAACTCAGCCTTTCAAACCTTTATGCAACAAAGCCACTGAGAAGTATGAGTGCAACCAATACCTCGACCAGTCCAGCACCTTTTTGAGAATTTTTCATTGTCTAATTTCCCTCACTCAGGTTGGGCAACTGGTTGCTAATTTTTTGTACACGACTGTTCCACCTTTTTGTACATAGACATAAGTTTTTAGAGCTGAATCATTTATATGGGAAAAAACAAAGCACTGACCGCTTCCAACTATAGAGGATTGGCCTGAACGTTCAAAACTGACTGAAGTATGTTCGCTCTCTTCGTGACTATGTGTTGGTGTCCAGGTTTTATATGAGTCCGCAACTGTAGTATTTAACGCTAAAATTTGAGCTTTCTGCTTAAAAATAGCTTCAGATCGAGTTTCAGCTAACAGATCAATAAAATCACGAGTATCTGTGGTTAACTGATAATTTCGAACTAATTTGATAAACGAAGGCGCAGCCATCATGGCAACAATCGCCAACACTGCAATCGTCACCATCAGCTCAATTAACGTAAATCCCTTATTCTTTTTCATCCCGCCCCCAAAGCAACAAAACTTTACCCTATTAAAAATAATATCTCACTTAATTACAAAACATACACACAACAGATAAAAGGTATAAAAAAACAGATAATTGCCAAAAAGCAATTATCTGTCAATTCCTAAAAAATTCAGAATGTTAAGTACTTAACACTTTAGGCTTGAGTTACCGGAATACGTAACTCTTTGGGTAAACTAAATGTAATATTCTCTTCACGACCATCCAACTCTTTAGGTGCTTGGGCACCCCAATCCTGTAAACGCTGAATGACCTGTTTAATCAGAATTTCTGGTGCAGAAGCTCCGGCGGTTACTCCAATCTGGGCATTTTCTTCAAACCATTCCTGTTTGAGTTCATCGGCATTATCAACCAGATAGGACGCTTTACCCATACGTTCTGCCAACTCACGCAGACGGTTGGAGTTTGATGAATTTGGCGAACCCACGACAAGTACCACATCACAACGCTCAGCTAGATCTCGTACTGCATCCTGGCGGTTTTGGGTGGCATAGCAAATATCATCTTTACGCGGCCCTTGAATCAGCGGGAATTTTTGGCGTAAAGCATCAATCACTTTCGCCGTATCATCAATCGATAAGGTCGTTTGCGTGACAAAAGCCACTTTTTCAGGATGATGCACAGTTAAGGCAGCAACATCTTCTTCATCTTCGACCAGATAAATTTCACCACCATTTTTCTTGTCATACTGACCCATGGTACCTTCGACTTCAGGGTGACCTTCATGACCAATCAGAATGGCTTCTACGCCTTCACGCGCATATTTGGTCACTTCAATATGCACCTTGGTCACCAATGGACAAGTCGCATCGAAAACTTTTAAACCACGGCGTTCGGCTTCAAGTTGTACCGCCTTGGAAACACCATGTGCGCTAAAAATCACAATATTGTCATCGGGCACTTCATCAAGTTCATCAACAAAGATCGCGCCACGCTGACGCAGGTCATCGACTACAAATTTGTTATGTACCACTTCATGCCGTACATAAATCGGTGGATTAAAGCATTCTAGGGCACGGTTCACGATCGCAATGGCACGATCTACACCAGCACAAAAACCACGTGGGTTGGCTAAAACAATTTCCATAGAATCCTCAATACTCACACCATTTTTAGCGGTTCAATTGAAATAAATGTAAAACAATCGACTGGTAACTATTTAGTTTAAAGCCGGTCTACTCTAAAATAGAGAAGATATTTTATCATATCAGGAAAAATATCATGTCGGGTCTCTTGTTTGTCGTTTCTGCAGCGTCTGGAACAGGCAAAACATCCCTTGTTAAAGCCCTACTTGAGCGTGTCAATAACCTTCACGTTTCTGTGTCCCATACCACACGCGGTCAACGACCTGGCGAACTCGATGGCGTGCACTATCATTTCTCCCAGAAAGATGATTTTTTAAATCTGGTCAATGAAGGTGGTTTTATTGAATACGCAGAAGTATTCGGTAATTACTACGGTACCGCGCAGGCGACCGTTAAAGAACAACTGGCCAAAGGCCATGATGTGCTACTGGAAATTGACTGGCAAGGTGCACAACAAGTCCGTCGACTTTTTCCTGAATCTCAACAAATTTTTATCTTGCCACCAAGTCAGTTTGACCTACGTGAACGTCTATCTAACCGGGGTACGGACACAGTTGATGTGATTGAACATCGTCTGAGCTGTGCAGTGGAAGATATGCAGCAATATAGCAACTTTGACTATATTATTATCAATGATGACTTTAACAAGGCACTGCATGATCTCGAAGCGGTCATTATCGCCAACCGTTTGACCTTGTCGCAGCAAGCCAACCGTCATGAAAAACTGATTCAGCAACTGATCACACCCACTGAACAGTGATTAAAACTTGAGTCTATAGGCAAAGCCTTTTATACTGTGCAGTCTGTTAAAATTTATTATTCAAACGAGAATTCTTATGGCACGCGTCACCGTTGAAGATTGTTTAGACCATGTAGACAACCGCTTTGAGCTTGTACTAGTGGCAAGCAAGCGCGCGCGTCAATTGGCACGTCAAGGTATTGAACCAACTGTAGAATGGGACAATGACAAACCGACTGTTGTTGCTTTACGTGAAATCGCTGCAGGTCATGTATCCAAAGATATTTTGAAACAACGTGATCAGGACTATCAAACATCAAGTCTGGACCTTGCACTTTCTGCAAATAATCTAAACTTAGACGGTTTTTCTTTCCAATAAGAGATCGTCACAAAAAAAGCCTAGTTTTAAACTAGGCTTTTTTTGTTATGTGACTTTTATATTTATGCCAGAACGGTTATAACATAAGGGTTAGCTATCGAACTTGAATCCGCTTTCTATTTGTTAAAGTAAAAAATTGGCAAGCGCTACAATTCATATTTATCAAAGCTTTCATGGTTTTATTTGTAAGAAACTCAGTTTTAAAGGTGTTTTATGCCAGGCCCACAGGTCAGTCAAGCCAAGCAACAGTTAGAGATGATGATCGACGCGTATTTAAATGAACGTGATGTCGAACGTGTGCTTGCGGCCTGTGATTATGCAGATATCGCGCATGACGGTATTGTGCGTAAAAGTGGCGAACCCTATATTTTACATCCGATTGCGGTGAGCTGTATCTTGGCGCATATGCGTCTGGACACTGAAACCCTGATGGCTGCTTTATTGCATGATGTGATTGAAGATACCGACTTTAACAAGGATGATATCAGCGAGACTTTTGGTTTTACCGTGGCCGAGCTGGTCGATGGCGTGACTAAACTGAGTCATTCCAGCGATAAAGAATATAATAAAGCCGCGTCATTCCGAAAAATCCTGCAAGCCACCTTACAGGATCCACGTGTCATTATTGTGAAACTGGCAGACCGCTATCACAACATGACCACTTTAGAGGCGCTGCGACCGGACAAACGTGCCCGTATTGCCCGCGAAACCTTTGAAATTTTTGTGCCGATGGCACGTATTGTCGGTATGAATGAAATGGCCGACAACCTGGAACATCTGTGTTATCAGAATCTTGATCTGGACATGTACAACAACGTTCAGGCAGCGCTATTAGAAACCAAGCCAAAACGTTGTGAATATCAGGCGATCTGGGAACAAAAGCTGAATGATCTCTTAGAAGACTATAAAATTGAAGGTCGAATCAAAAAGAAAAATAACAATATTGAGCTGTTACGCCACTTTGTTAAAAATGATATTGACCTGCAAGAGCTGACCCATAGTCATGCCTTTGAAATTATTTTACAAAGCATTGCAGATTGTGACCGTCTGGCAGAGATTCTGACTCAAAGCTTTAAAATTCAAAGCTATGAAGATCATATTCGCCGTCCATTACCCGGTGGCAACCAGTCCTTGATGATGCGTTTAAAAGGTGAAAAAACCACGTTATCACTCACCATTCAAACCGAACTGATGCGTAAAGCGGCACGTTTTGGTGTGGTACTGGGTGAAAATGCCCCCCAAGCCTGTCGTTCTGCAATTCAGGCCTCGATGCAAAATCTGAACGTGTTGGTCGATGGTGAATGCGCCAAAACCACCTTTAGTGAATTACTGGATTATCTGCATCAGGAAAAAATCTGGGTGTATACCCCGCATGGGCATTTACACGAATTGCCGCAAGGTGCGACAGCGGTTGATTTTGCTTATGCGGCCAGCCTGTTTCTCGGTAACCATGCCATCGGGGCGAAAATTAACAATGAGACCAAACCGCTCTCTACTCCGCTAGTCAGCGGTCAGGTGGTCGAAATCATTACCGATGTCCTTGCAACCCCCAACCCGGACTGGCTCAGCTTTATCAACACCCAGAAAGCCCGCCGAGCCATTCAGAATATCTTGCGCGATCAGGATCTGGACGAACAGCGTCTGGTCGGTCAACAGGCACTGAATCGTGCCCTAAAACTGTTTCATCGTTCGATCCGGGATCTGACCGAAGCGGACTGGAAAAACCTGCTGGAATGGCGCCATATTGCGACTAAAGAGCAGCTGTTTGAGCAAATTGCAGTCGGTGACTTATTGCCGCAACTGGTGGCCAATCATTTATTTGCCCAAGACCAGCATCAGAATATTGCCAGCTCAGGGCGCCTGATTCAGGGTACTGAAGGTGTGGATGTCAAATATGCACATTGCTGTAATCCGGTGCTGGGCGATCCGATTCAGGGTCATTTGACTCGTCGTGGCCTGATTGTGCACCGTTCACGCTGTCATAACCTGCTGCATGAACAGCATCAGCACCCTGAAAATATCATGCCCTTGCAGTGGACTGCCGACGATCTGGACGATATCAGCTTTAGCGCCTATCTCAGCATTGATCTGGCCATGGATGATGAGCAGATTTCCGACCTGATTTATCAATGTCGTAAAGCACATTCGGGGGTAGAGATGGTGCGCACCCAAGATGAGCAGACCTATGTCAATATCGTGGTGCATAACCGCAAACAGATTGCCCAGATCATCCGGGACCTGCGTATGTATTTCGGTTTTCCAAGAATTACCCGTCTGACCCGACCCGTCATTCTGAGCGAAGCATCTAAAGCGAGTTAATCATTTAAAACGATAATGCTGTTGTCTGCTGGATTGATCGAATATGATGTATGTTGATGTTGACATCCTCCAGCTAAAGCAAGCGGATTCCTACTGCTAGACGCTCATGCCCAAGCGCAAGTATGTTCTTAGCGGAATTTAAATCACGATGATTTATACTTCCACACTCACATTCCCATACTCTTATTCGCAAATCTGTTCTGCCTTTGGGACTGCTAGAGGTGATTTCACCGCAGCACGAACAGATTTGGGTTGTGAATTTCTCACTGACTTCCTCAAACAATACCCCTGCGTTCTCGCATTTATACTTGAGCATTGTTTTCAGTGCTGAAAATCCTGTGTCCAAAACAGATTTCGCCATCTTGGTTTTTACAAGTTTGCTCGCACTTAAGTCACCTACAACAATGAGTGCATTTTCTTTCACAAGCAGAGTGCTTGCTTTATGCAAATGGTCTTTACGACAATTGGCAATTTTAGCGTGTAATGCACGTACACGTTTTTTATTTCTTGCTCTTTGAGCAATCCCTAATTTCTGCTCGTAATTACGGTAGAACTTAGGATTTGAAATTACAGTACCATCTGAGCAGGTGGCAACGTCTTTTAGACCAAGATCAATACCAATCGCTTTAGTTGCCGTTGGTTTGTCTTGTTTAGGTGAGTCCACAACAAGACACACATACCAGCGCCCACGACTATCCTCAACGAATGAGCCTGTTCTCACGCTGTATTTATTTATGCCGTAGCTATCCCATAGCTTAAATTTCTGCTTGCCGTATTGCACATATCCATCAGCATATTTAATCGCTACTTTTTTAAATGGTATCCAACCAAGCGAACGTCTTGCTGACTTCTTGTTACTCACACGCCATTTCAGCTTTGCTTTCTTGTGTTGTCTTCTTTTATCAACATATTCTTCTGTTATCCCTTGCACTGTTTGACTATGCAAACCACACAATTTTGAAGTTCCTTTTGTGTATTGAGTCATATCAAATGCTGAGAAAAAGTCACCTGTTCTTTTCAGGTGTTTGAAACTCAAATCATTCACATAATTCCAAACAAAGTTCACCTCAGATGCTAATTGGTCTAGCACCTTGCAATGTTTGTCTTTTATGCGTAATTTAAGTGTTTTCATGAGCTTATTTTAGATCATGTTAAATTAAAGGTGTTGATTTTAAAAAATTCAACGACATTTTATGTCGTATCGCTTATATCTCTGCCCTGAAGGACAGAGTTTTACGCTCCATTTGATAAAAGGAGAAATTAATGTTCCGCCAAGTAATCCATACTGAAAATGCCCCTGCTGCCATTGGCACCTATTCGCAAGCCATTCTTGTGGGCGATACCCTGTATCTATCTGGTCAAATAGGTTTAGATCCATACAGCATGGAACTGGTTGAAGGCATTGAAGCACAGATTCGCCGTGTATTCGATAATTTAAAAGCCGTCTGCGAAGCGGCCGGTGGCTCTCTGGCAGACATCGCCAAACTGAATATTTATCTGACTGATTTATCGCACTTCCAGCTGGTGAACCAGATTATGGGTGAATATTTTGCCCAGCCTTATCCAGCACGTGCAGCACTCGGTGTTGCCAGCCTGCCAAAAGATGCCCTGGTCGAGATGGATGGCGTTGTCATCATTCAGCAATAATTTTTAAAACTTATTTAATACCTAAACTTCTATATTGAGTTTGCAATCATGAATCACTCAAGCAAAAACCCGAGCAATAATCGGATTTTTGCTTGAGTGATATTTTTTTATCTAAATCACCAATCACAATAAAAGCTATTTCAAATGATTTTTATTGACAAACGATAACAATTATCAATAATATTACTTATCTTATTTAAACACTGTGGTTGTGTCCTATGTACGTTTGTTTATGCCGTGGCATTACAGATCAAGACATTAAAGATGCTATTGCAAATGGCGCTGAAACGTATCGTGATGTGCGCGATACACTGGACTTGGGAACCTGCTGTGGCCGCTGTGCACCAGAAGCCCGTATGATCATCAGTGATGAAGTTTCACAAATTGCAGCCCGTCTGGCTGTGGCCGCCTAAACCGAATAAAGATAATCATAAATCAATGATCTCAGATCATTCCTCCTCCCCCGCCCCTGACTCTGGCGGGTTTTTATTGCCGTTGATCTAAGCCTGGATCGATTTGATTGCGATTTTCATTTGCTGTTCTATAAATTACTCGCCATTGCCCCCTGACTTGCTTTACTATCATCCTTAGAGTGCTTTCTTAGAAAGATAAAACAGGTTCAAATGGAGTTATGTGATGAAAGGCAATCGTGATGTGATTAATCAGCTCAATCAGGTGTTGTATCACCACCTAACTGCAATTAACCAGTATTTCCTGCATTCACGCATGTTTAATGACTGGGGCATTGAGAAACTGGGCTCGGCAGAATATAAAGAATCGATTGTGCAGATGAAGCATGCCAATAAAATTATTGAACGGATTTTATTTTTAGAAGGTTTGCCAAATCTGCAACATCTGGGCAAACTGTATATCGGCCAGCATACTCAAGAAGTGCTGCATTGTGATGTACGTAAAGTTAAAGAAAACATTGAGACCATTCAGAAAGCTGTGGCACTGGCTGAAACTGAAATGGATTATGTGACCCGTGATCTGGTGCAGGAAATTCTGGAAAAAGAAGAAAACTATCTGGACTGGACTACGACACAAATTGATCTGATTGAAAGTGTGGGTATCGAAAACTATATTCAAAGTCAGCTCTAAGATTCGATTCAAAATCAAAATCAAAATCAAAAAGCCAGCATCTGCTGTAATGCCAGTCAGTTAAGAAATTGACTGGCATTTTCTTTTTTAAATTCATGATCATATTTGATAAGTAGAAAAGTCATCCGCAACTGTTTGAGGCAGGGCTAGATTTAAAAATGATTGTTTCTGCGACAAATTTACTAGTCGATGGTGGCTGACGAGTTTTGCGGTGAGGAGTGTTGCTCCGAAAGATGCCTTCCTTGCGAAGCTTCGCTTCTCATTTGGGCGAAACCAAAGTAACAAATTATTCTCAAGTATTTGATTTATAAAGTTAGGACTCCGCCGTGAATGACTGAAAAGTTAAAGAGTCTATTTCTAAACTTATTAACTGATCAGCATCAAGCATCTGCTGGCTTTTTTGTACTTATTAGCGCGGCATATCTCGAGTCACCTCTGCATAGCTCAGTTCAGTTTTCTGAATCGTATTTAAACGCTGCAGTTGATGCTGTGCTTCATCGACATAGCCGTTATACGCCAATAAACGAATATATTTTAAAAAGTTGTATTTGGTTGGATAGCTCACCACCAACTTTTCATATTGATGAATTTCATCTTCGCTCATCTTGCGATAAGGATTGACTCGAATCCAGTCAATGCGGTGATTAAACTCGGTCAGCAGATAGATCGGCTTTTCATTGGTGATATTTTCAGGCTGCATTTCATAGCGAATACTTTGTCCGAGTTTTGGTACAGCAGTATCGTAATCTCGATAAATTACGACCAACAAGAGCAACCCAAGACTGAAAGTCAGTTTCAGGCATATCGAAGGCAAGGTAATGGTTTTAATTTTCGGATTTTGCGCCAAGACCGTGCCCAGAATAAATCCTACCGGTAATAAGAAATAAGCATAATGCTGTGGAAACTCAAACATGGTATGCGTGACAAATGCCCCAACCATCAAGATCCCGATGACAGATTCTGGGGTATTGACCCAGCGTTGTAGCTGATAACCCAAATAACCGAAATAGGCCAAGAAAGGCAGACCGATGAGCAGTCCATTCCAGAGTAAAAAGTCCAGAATAAAATTATGCGCGCTACGAATCCAGACTGGGCCTTGCACGGTATCGCTAATCGAGACAAAAGCCACACTGGTCTGATACCAACCATAGCCAAACCATGGCTGTGCCTGAATGGCAGCCAGCATTTGCTGCCAGATCGCGAGGCGTGACATATCTCCAGTGGCACGCGATACCACATCACGGCTTTGCACGACATCCGCACCCATCGTCTGTGCAGCGAGCTGACTGAGTAATGGAAAAGCCACAATACAGGCAATAAAGAAGATGAACCAAGTGATGCTGTAAACCCATTTCAGGCGAATAATCCCTTTATATTGATAGAACGCTAGATACAACATAATTGCGATTGCAGCAACCCATGCAGTACGTGACTGACTTAAAGCCACTCCCATAACAATCACAGCAGCGCAGGTAAATAGCCATTTGCTCTGGATTTTTTTCTTTTCATATAAGTAAAGGCAGCTCATTAATGCCATGACTAAAAAAGTCGCCATATTATTCGGCTGGGCAAAGTTGGCATAAGGCCGCTGATTACCACTAATATTTACCATACCTGGCAAAGTTGCATCCAGATTGGTCCATTGGCAAATGGCAATAATGCCTGTGACTGTACCTGAAGCCAAAAATACATAGCTCAGATTAATAAAGGTTTCTTCTCGGCTATAGTTTCCTGTTGAAAAGTTATAACCCAGTACACTTGCCAGCCAAAAGCTAAACACGAAAATAAAGCCCAGCATGGCGATGCTAAAGAAAAACACTTGTCCTGTTAAAAAATGGATCAGCGGTACACCAGCGAGGAGCAATAAAGGAAAACTAATAGCTGGAATTTTTAATTTTTCTTTTAAGCAAATTGCAGCCAAGGCGAATAGTGCAAAAAATGCGTATAGCTCACCGGTATAGGTCACCCACGGCCGATAATGAATGGGCATGAGCCACGCAAGGGAGATCAGGATTGCTGCGATAAGGGCAAGCGTGAATTTCATGGAAATATCAGGCGGTAGAAGTTTGGCACATGATAAACAAAAAGCAGATTAAAGGGTAATCTGCTATTCGGATTAAAAGAACTAGAACTAGTTACGGCTTTGTTGCATAAAGGTTTGAAAGGCTGAGTTCCCTTAAGCTACTCAAATTTAAGAGACAACTTGGGTATGAGGGCGACCTAATTCTGTGAATTTATTCAAGACTGCCATGCGTGCATGGATCT
>NZ_VPCG01000066.1:0-9420 GCF_013418355.1 Acinetobacter sp. YH12151
AAATCCTATAGAACAGATGTGGGCATGGGTTAAACGTAAGCGTAAAGAATGGTTGATCGACTCAGTCGATGAATTATTTCGAGTTTTTTTCGAATCCTGTATGGATAATAAAGTAGTTTGACTATAGGATAAGGGTTCTGTGAAATTTGTCGTGTACAGAGAATCTTTTTAATGCTTCACACTTTAAAATTAAAAATTATCGAAGATGAAAAAAACCCGCCGTAGCGGGTGTTCTTGAATAATTTGAGCTTATTCTTAACGGTTAAACATCCAGATAATCTAGAATCCCTTCTGCGGCCTGACGACCTTCCCAGATGGCTGTCACGACCAGGTCAGAACCGCGCACCATATCACCACCAGCAAAGATTTTCGGATTTGAGGTCTGGAACTTGTATTGCTGCTGCTCAGCGGCAACGACACAGCCTGAACCATCCAGCTTGATCTCGACATCGGCGAACCAGTCAGCGGGGCTGGTACGGAAACCGAAAGCAAGCAGGACTGCATCGGCGGGCAAAATTTCTTCTGAACCCGGAATTGGTTCTGGGCTGCGACGACCACGACTGTCTGGCTCACCCAACTGTGTGCTAATCACTTTCACACCTGTGACCTTGCCATGTTCACCGACGATTTCGATCGGCTGACGGTTGAACTGAAATTCCACCCCTTCTTCACGCGCATTTTGTACTTCACGGCGCGAACCCGGCATGTTTTCTTCATCACGACGATAAGCACAAGTGACTGTCTCAGCACCTTGACGAATCGAGGTTCGGTTACAGTCCATCGCAGTATCGCCACCGCCTAAAACGATGACTTTTTTGCCTTGTACACTGATGTATTCAGCTGGCTCTTTTTCCCAGCCTTGGGTGCGGTTGACATTGGCAATCAGGAAATCTAGCGCGTCATGGACACCGTCCAGCTCTTCACCGGCAAAACCACCTTTCATATAAGTATAGGTTCCCATCCCCATGAATACCGCATCATAATCTGCAAGCAACTGGTCAATGGTGATCTCGGTGCCAATTTCAGTATTGAGACGGAATTCCACCCCCATACCGGTGAAAATTTCACGGCGGCGTTTCATCACATCTTTTTCCATCTTGAATTCTGGAATACCGAAAGTCAGCAAACCACCAATTTCTGGACGTTTATCAAACACGACGGGTTTTACCCCTGCACGAACCAAAATATCCGCACAGCCAAGACCCGCAGGACCTGCACCAATGATCGCGACTTTTTTATTGGTCCATTTCACATTAGACATGTCTGGACGCCAGCCCAAAGCAAAGGCGGTATCGTTGATATATTTTTCAGCATTGCCAATGGTGACCGCGCCGAAACCATCGTTCAGGGTACAAGCCCCTTCACAGAGACGGTCTTGCGGACAGACACGGCCACAGACTTCCGGCAAGGTATTGGTCTGGTGACACAATTCAGCAGCTTGGAACAGACGTCCTTCAGCCACCAGTTTCAACCAGTTCGGAATGTAGTTATGTACCGGACATTTCCATTCACAATAGGGGTTACCACAACCGAGACAACGATGGGTCTGGTTCGCAGCAATTTCCGCAGTAAACGGTTTATAAATTTCTACAAATTCTGCTTTGCGGACATCAAGCTCTTTTTTCTCTGGATCTTGGCGTGCGACATCCAGAAATTGAAAGTCATTATGTAGGCGTTCAGCCATGTCTCTCTCCGTGGCTAGAGGTAAGGGCTTTACAGTTACCTTACTTCTGCCTATATATCTGTTGGTCGTGGAATTATTGTGGATCAGCTTGAGTTGTTTTTAACAGCGTTTGCAAGTTGGCTGCTTTTGGTTTTACCAACCAGAACTTACGGCTATAGAAGTCAAACTCATGGCGGATCTTGTACGCCCAAGCACTACCGGTTTCTTTAATATGTTCATCCAAAATGCGACCCAGGAAGGCTTTATGCTCTTCCATCGCTTCGGTGGAAATACGATTCAGTTCAATGAGTTCGTGGTTATAATGATCAACGAAGTCGTTATCCAGATCAAGTACATAAGCAAAACCACCGGTCATACCCGCCCCGAAGTTATGCCCGACTTTACCCAGCACGGTCACGATCCCACCGGTCATATATTCACAGCAGTGATCGCCAGCACCTTCGATGACCGCGAATGCGCCCGAGTTACGCACCGCGAAACGCTCGCCTGCCGTACCCGCGGCATATAACTTACCGCCAGTGGCACCATAGAGACAGGTGTTACCAATGATCGCGGTATTTTGGGTCTGGAAAGGCGAACCTTTTGGCGGGAAGATCGAGATGCGACCACCGGCCATGCCTTTACCGACATAGTCATTGGCATCACCTTCAAGGCTAATATGCAGACCACCGGCGTTCCAGACACCCAGCGACTGACCTGCAGTACCATTCAGGTGTACTTTCACTGGATGTGCTTCCATGCTCAGGTTGCCATAACGGCGGGCAATTTCACCGGATAAACGCGCACCAATCGAACGGTCACAGTTACCAATCGAGAAGTGATATTCACCACCAGTTCCGGCTTCAATCGCAGGCAGGATTTCCGCCACCATTTTCTCTGCCAGAATACCTTTATCGAATGGTGCATTGCCCTGTACTTCGCAGTACTGTGCTTTTCCTTCCGCAGCAGGATGGGATTCCAGTAATTTGCTCAGATCTAAATGTGCATGCTTGGCAGTTTCACCTGGCAACACTTCCAGCAGGTCGGTACGGCCGATCAGGTCTTTCAGGCTAGACACACCGAGTGCAGCCAGCCATTCACGGGTTTCTTCAGCAATGAAAGTGAAGAAGTTGATCAGCATTTGTGGCTCGCCAATATAATGCTCTTGACGCAAATGGTCTTGCTGGGTTGCCACACCGGTTGCACAGTTATTCAAGTGGCAGATACGCAGGTATTTACAACCGAGTGCAATCATTGGGGTCGAACCAAAGCCAAAGCTTTCTGCACCCAGAATGGCTGCTTTAACTACATCCAGACCGGTTTTTAAACCACCATCGGTTTGTACGCGAACCTTTCCACGCAGGTCGTTGACACGAAGCGCCTGATGCGCCTCAGAAAGACCCAGCTCCCACGGTGAACCTGCATGATGAATTGAAGAAAGTGGCGAAGCCGCTGTACCACCGTCATAACCTGAAATGGTAATGAAATCGGCATAGGCTTTTGCTACACCTGCAGCAATCGTCCCGACACCCGGTTCAGAAACCAGCTTAACGGACACCATCGCCTGTGGGTTAACCTGTTTTAAATCAAAGATCAACTGTGATAAATCTTCAATTGAATAGATGTCATGATGCGGAGGTGGCGAAATAAGCGTGACACCCGGTACAGAGTAACGTAAACGGGCAATCAGACCATTCACTTTACCACCCGGCAACTGACCACCTTCACCTGGTTTTGCACCTTGCGCGACTTTAATTTGCAGGACTTCTGCCGATGTTAAATACGCAGGTGTCACACCAAATCGGCCCGATGCAATTTGTTTGATTTTCGAGTTACGGATGGTGCCATAACGCGCTGGATCTTCACCGCCCTCGCCTGAATTCGAGCGACCGCCAATCGTGTTCATGGCAATCGCAATTGCTTCATGTGCTTCCGGCGACAATGCACCCAAAGACATACCAGCAGAGTCAAAGCGCGGCAGGATTTCTTCCACCGATTCCACTTGTTCAACAGGAATCGAATTATCAGTTTTCAGTTTGAATAGGTCACGAATGGTGGCAATCGGACGGTTATTCACCAGTTCGGCATATTCTTTAAAATCTGCGTAGTTACCTGAACGCACTGCTTTATGCAGCGAGTTGATTACATCCGGATTAAAGGCATGATATTCCTTGCCGAATACAAATTTCAGCAAACCACCCTGATCAATGGGTTTACGGTTTTTCCAGGCAAGATCCGCCAGCTGTTTTTGATCATTTTCAAGATCAACAAAGGTTGCACCCTGAATACGGCTTGGCACACCAATGAAACATGTATCAACCACTTCATTCGACAGACCGACTGCTTCAAATAACTGACCGCCACGATAAGAGGCCACCGTCGAAATTCCCATTTTTGATAGAACTTTCAGTAAGCCTTTCTCAATGCCTTTACGGAAATTGTTTTGTGCATAGATTGGATCACCCAAGAGCTCGCCTTTGGCAACCAGATCATTGATCACGTCATAAGCCAGATATGGATAAATCGCAGTTGCGCCAAAGCCGAGAAGCACTGCGAACTGATGTGGATCACGGGCAAAACCGGTTTCAACAATCAGATTAGCATCGGTACGCAAACCGGTATTAATCAAGTAATGATGCACCGCACCGGTCACCATAAAGGCATTGGCCGGCAAGTGGCCTTCACGAATTTTCTTGTCTGAAAGCATCAGTAAAGTTTTGCCATCACGAATCGCTTGTGCAGCCTCGATGCAAATACGAAGAATTGCGGCTTGTAAACCTTCAGTTTCAGTATAGTTCAGGTCGATGTCAGCAATTTCGTAACCTTTACGCCCCAAGGTACGAATTTGATGCATTTTCGAATTTGAAAGAACCGGACTGGAAATAATCAGACGGTCAGCATGTTCAGGCCCCTGTTCAAACACGTTCTGTTCACGGCCTAAACAGGTTTCCAGTGACATCACGATCGATTCACGTAACGGATCAATTGGCGGGTTGGTCACCTGCGCAAACTGCTGACGGAAATAATCCGAAACATGGCGCACCTGACGTGACAATACTGCCATGGGCGTATCATCACCCATGGATCCCACAGCTTCCTGACCACTTTCCGCGATTGGACGCAATAACTGGTCACGTTCTTCAAAGGTCACCATGAACATTTTTTGGGCCGCTTTCAGGCCATCGCCTTTTAAGCCTTGCTCACATAAATATTCTTCCAGCTCGGGGCTACCTTGCAAACGCACAGAGTTTTCACGTAACCATTCACGGTATGGACGCATACGTTTTAAATGATGATTCACATCTTGTGTATCCAGTACCTTGCCGGTTTGCGTATCGATCACCAGCATTTGTCCGGGGCCAACACGACCTTTAGAAATCACATCTTCAGGTTGATAACCCCAGACCCCAATTTCCGATGCCAATGTGATGTAGCCATTTTTGGTAATCACCCAACGTGCCGGACGTAAACCATTACGATCCAGCATACAAATCGCATGACGGCCATCCTGAATTACCAGACCTGCCGGGCCATCCCAGGCTTCCATATGTTTCGAGTTGAATTCATAGAAAGCACGCAAGTCCGCATCAAGCGTTTCCACGTTCTGCCACGCAGGCGGAACCAGCATACGTAAGGCACGGAACAGATCCATACCGCCACCGACCAGAATCTCCAGCATATTGTCCAGGCTTGAGGAATCCGAACCGGTACGATTCACAATCGGTTTCAGCTCAGTTAAACCCGGCAATAAGGGATTTTCAAATTTTGGCACACGCGCCATGGCCCAGTTACGGTTGGCCGTAATAGTGTTGATTTCACCATTGTGCGCCAGATAACGGAACGGCTGTGCCAACGGCCAGCGTGGCAAAGTATTGGTCGAAAAACGTTGATGAAATACCACGATATGTGATTCCAGACGCGGATCAGCCAGATCGGTATAAAAGTCTGCAATCGCTTCCGGCATCATCAAGCCTTTATAGCTGATGACCGTTGAACATAAGGTGGTGACATAGAAAGAGGTATCATTCAGCAGAAATTGTTCTGCACGACGACGCGCCAGGAATAACTTACGGTTAAATTCAACCTCGGTCACGCCCATCGGGCAATTGACAATAATCTGTTCAAATGCCGGCATCGATTGCAAGGCAATTTCACCCAGTGCATCAACATGGGTTGGAATCACACGCCAAGCCAGAACAATGAGACCTTCAGCTTCAATTTCTTTGTTTAAAACCTGTTTGGCACGTGCAGCAAGCGTAGGATCAAGATTCAGGAACACCGAACCGACAGCAAAGACTTCACTTAAAGTCGTATCACTTAAGCGTTTTGCTTCTTCACGGAAGAACTTTTTCGGCATCGCCAAAAGCAGACCACAGCCATCCCCAGTCTTGCCATCGGCGGCAATACCACCACGATGGGTCATACAACTTAGGCTATGAATCGCGGTCTTGACAAGATCATGGCTTGCATCGCCCTGCATATGGGCAATTAAACCGAAACCACAGTTATCTTTAAACTCATCCGGTTGGTATAAACCTTGAGCGGGAGCTACATTATTAGGCGATGGCATGTGCATAGCGTACCCTTCTTTTCACGAAGCCTTATAGGCTGTTAAACAATCTAAATTCTTCTCTGCGCTGCGTGTAATGGACTTTCGAAGACCGTCTTGCTAGAGCAAAATCTTTTCATCTTTATTTCTTCAGCCTAGTCCTTTTTCAGACCGAATGCATAAAAAATAAAGTTTATTTTGCTGATGAATAACATAAAAATCAGGAATAAATATGACATTCATAGGTTGTCATCGAATCATTTTTCGCGCTAAAACAGGGAGATTAATTCAATCCATGCACCAATAAAGCAAATTACATGCCAATAAATAGCACATAAATTAAAACTATACAGATGACAAAGCTTTAACAAAGATTACAGGGATACTGGTTATTTTTAATGTGTATTTTTTGCACCAAAAGCGCACATTTCTAATTAGGTCATTTTTTTGGTGCGCTATTTTAGAACGGATTAGTTAAAAGGATCACTAATCTCATTGTTTTGAGGACGGGAATTCCCCCCTTGGTTCGGTCGATTATTATTGTTTTGTGGTTGTGGTGCACCTTCTACAGCACTTTCGGATTTCTGTACATCGAGCACATTGCCAGCGGCATCACGACGCACAATTGTGGTACTGGTGGTCGCATCCGAACTACGCGGTTTAACCTCAGCCTGAGTTTGCTGTCTGAGTCGTACAGATTCATCTACCTTCGGTAAAGGTACGTTTTTCAAGCGAATCTCATACAGCTTTTGATTACTTGCCAACTCCTCTGAACCCAGATTATTGACCAGACTGACATACTGCTGTATTAGCACCACTTCAGGCTTCACTGAAGCAGGCAAATTTAAATTCAATGTAGATAAGGCCTGATTGGCTTCTGCGGCGGTCTTATACTGACCATACAGCAGCACATATTGTTCTGGCTGATTTTCACCGGATATTCTTAGATAAATAAAAGGCTTACGATCTGGCTGTTTTTTAAGAAAGCTTTTGAGAATGGCTTCATTGCTGACGCGAAATAATTCAATCGCATGCTGTTTTTTCGCCTCATTAACAAATTTGGTGCCGCGAAATTCTGGCTCATGATTGGCATTTACAATGGTGCGCGTATTCAAATCGAGGGGTTTGACCTCGTCAAAAAGCGCACCAAGATGGGTCATTGTCGCTACTTTTTCCGGCTGAATTTGTAATTGAACTTTAGTTTCTGGCTTTTTTTCCACTTCAATTACCGCATCTGAATCAGTAATGGCCCAAAAGATCAAGGCTGCAAATAGACAGCATACACCACAGACCAGCCAGAAATAGTGCTGAACCTTTTGCCAAGGAGTGTGTAATGCTGTCATAAAAACTAAAACCTATGCCTGATTCGCTAAAATTGCCTGTTGCATTCGCTCAAGATCAAAATCTCGAGTAATCACAGCTTTACCTAATTGTTGCAACAACACCAGACGCAATTGTCCATTCAAGACTTTTTTGTCATGGGCCATATATGCCAGGAAATCATCAAGAGGGATTTTAGGACAAACGATCGGAAGTTTGGCACGAGAAATGATTTTTTTTGTACGTTCCAGATCACCCTGAGAAATCCAGCCCATACGCTGTGATAAATCTGCCGCCATGACCATACCTGTTGCAACAGCTTCGCCATGTAGCCAGACACCATACCCCAGATAAGATTCAATCGCATGTCCAAAAGTATGCCCTAAATTCAGTAGAGCACGTTCCCCTTGCTCTTTTTCATCATTGGCGACAATCCGGGCCTTGTGCGCACAGGAACGATAAACGGCCTCAGCCAGTAGTTTCTCATCACGACTGACCAGAGCATTCATATTATCTTCAAGCCAGAGCAGAAATGATTCATCACCGAGTAGCGCATACTTAATCACTTCAGCCAAACCGGCCGCAAGTTCACGATCGGGTAAAGTAGAAAGTTGCGACATATCGGCCAGCACCACTTGCGGTTGCTGGAACGCACCAATCATGTTTTTACCCAGTGGATGATTAATCCCGGTTTTTCCACCGACACTGGAATCGACTTGAGACAGTAAAGTCGTCGGTACCTGAATGAAATACACGCCACGCTGGAAACATGCCGAAGCAAAACCGGCCATATCGCCAATCACACCACCACCGAGCGCAAGCACCGTACAGTCCCGGTTAAAACCAGCTTCAAGCAATGCATCAAAGATCAGATTCAGATGCTGGCTATCCTTATATTTTTCACCATCGGGCAAAATACAGGTCGCGACATGCTTGTCTAAAGCTGCAATCGCAGTTTGATAATGCTGCAAATAAAGTGGCGCAACCGTGGTATTGCTCACAATCATCACTTGCTTGCCATGAATATAGGGAGCCAATAAGGCCTGTGGATCAAGATCGCTCCCGATAAAAATAGGGTAACGACGTTCTCCGAGTTCTACATATAAGGTTTGCATGTTTGATTAACCACTTTATTCAATGAACTTAGTTTTTGGAAGTAATGAGATTGAGAATCCGCTGCGCCAGATCTCGTGCCGCACCCTGATTGGTCTCAATGATATGATGTGCCACTTCCCGATACAAGGGATCACGAACTGCCAATAAATCACGTAACTTTTGTTCCGGATTTTCGACTTGGAGGAGTGGACGGTTTTTATCGCGATAGGTACGCTGTAGTTGAATTTCAACCGGCGTATAGAGATAAACGACGATCCCACGCTGTTTCAGATAGTCTCGATTCAAGACCTGAGTAATGGCACCACCGCCAGTGGCTAAAACTAAATGGGGGCGTGAAGTCAGTTCATTAATTACAGCAGTTTCACGGTCACGAAAACCCTGTTCCCCTTCTTTCTCAAAAATCCAGGGAATCGTCGCACCTGTTTTACGTTCAATTTCATGATCACTATCTAGAAATTCACGTCCTAACAATTCTGCGAGATGTCGTCCTACTGTTGTTTTACCGGCCCCCATCGGCCCTACCAAATAAAGATTTGGTAGGGTTTCAAACTCTTTGCTTGGCAAGGAGTCACCTATTCGTTTTGTTAAATTCAAAATATATTAATGATTTCTTGAAACACTGTCATTAACAATTCGAGGTGTAACGGTGAGTAGACCAAGGGAATTTCACCCTTAGCCCCTCGCAGAACCGGACATGAACCTCTCAGCTCATCCGGCTCCCATTATCCAACCGATGGTAAACATCCCATTTTCCAGTGCACAAAGGCATTTG
>NZ_VPCG01000067.1:0-9330 GCF_013418355.1 Acinetobacter sp. YH12151
GGTCTTGCTCTACTTTCTTTAAGCTTTCAGTCAAGTATTTCATTGCAAGTTTTTTTAAAATTTAATACCTAAATTGTATATGTTTGACTATATTTGTCAATATAATTATTTACTATCAATCACTCTTCAGAAAGAGCTTGATGTTTACCCGTTAACCCATCTGTAACCCAGTCCGTAATATAGCCAGCTTCGGATAAACCTTGCTTGAGATAATCACCAGTTTTTTGTTCATCTTCAACTAATAGTATTCTCATCTCAGAATCCTAAGTTATTCATTAAAACTATAATAACGTTATAAAACATCTGATCGAGATAGATTACAAAAATGTCATTTTCAAGTCACTTAGATGTTCAGTGCTTCACTTTAGTGTAGTAGCAAGAAATTAACTTTTAGAGAAACTTATGAAAACTGTAGTGCGTCGTAGTCTAACAATTTTAATGTGTGCTGGAACTTTAATTGCTGGTACTCAATCTTGGGCAAAAGATGTATCAACCTCAAGTGCCACTAAAACGGTAAAAGCACAGAAACCTTGTACAAAACCTTGTAAAATGGAAAAAGATGACAAGACTCAGCAAGATCATAGTCAACATCAGTCTCCTAACTCATCTGACATGTCAAAAATGGATCATTCCATGATGAATATGGACCATTCTAAAATGGATCATTCAAAGATGAATATGGACCATTCTAAAATGGATCATTCAAAGATGAATATGCCTAGTAGCAATAAATAATTTTATAAATAGCGAGAAAGAAGTATTAAAGTTTATACTAAATATTTGCTTTATTACTTCAATCTTGATCTTTCTAAAGGTGAGATAGAATGTCAAAAAAGTTAAGTCATATACTCTTAATTGGAGTTGGTTTATTTTCATCAACTTGGGTAATGGCGGCAGTTAAAGAATATGATTTAACGATCGCGGAACAGACTGTAAATATTACAGGAAAACCGCTAAAGAGAATTACCGTTAATGGTAAATTCGTTGCCCCTCTTCTTGAATTTGAAGAGGGAGATGATGCCGTTATTCGTGTTCATAATAAGCTAAAAAATCAGGACTCTTCAATTCATTGGCATGGATTGATATTACCCGGAATCATGGATGGTGTACCAGGGTTCAACCAGTTCGAAGGCATCGCCCCTAATAAAACGTATGAATATAAATTCAAGGTTCGTCAAAATGGTACTTATTGGTATCACTCCCATAGTAAAGGGCAAGAGCAAGACGGCCTATATGGTGCTTTAGTTATTTATCCGAAAAATAAAACCCCCTTAACATCATCTGAAAAAACTGATAGAGATTATGTGGTTTTGCTTTCTGATTTTCATAATTCAACAAGTGATCAAATCACAAAGAATCTTAAAAAAGAAGCAGATTACTATCAGAACCGTCGAGAAACGGTATTTGATGTCATGAAACAAGTTAAACGTGATGGATTAAAGGCAACTTGGCAAGACCGCTCTATGTGGAATCAGATGCGGATGTTGAAAACAGATATGTCTGATGTCACAGGCTATACATTTTTAATGAATGGCAAAACACCTCAGCAAAACTGGACCGGTAATTTTAAAGCTGGAGAAAAAGTTCGCCTTCGATTTATTAATGCTTCTGCAATGTCATTTTTTGATGTACGAATTCCAAATTTAAAAATGACAGTGGTAAGTGCCGATGGTCAACCTGTAAAACCTGTTCCTGTAGATGAGTTCCGTATAGGTACTGCTGAAACTTATGATGTCATTGTTGAACCGAAACAAGCCCATTATCAAATCGAAGCTGAATCTATTGATCGTACTGGATTTTCGGTTGGAACCTTACATGATGAAAATACCTCACCTGTAAAACAAATTGAGATGCCTAAGCCTCGTCCTCGTTCTTTATTGACTATGGAAGATATGGGAATGAATCATGATATGTCTTCTATGAAAGGCATGAATCACGATATGTCTTCTATGGAAGATATGGGAATGAATCATGATATGTCTTCTATGAAAGGCATGAATCACGATATGTCTTCTATGAAAGGTATGGATCATGATATGTCTTCAATGAAAGATATGAATCATGATATGTCTTCTATGAAAGGCATGAATCACGATATGTCTTCTATGAAAGGTATGAATCATGATATGCCGATGAATAGCGCTACTGTTAAGGCGGCTTCAGACAAGAATGATAATACCGTATTTGGATGGGCAAATGCTTCAACACCTGAAGGTAATAAAGCATTGCAATATAGTGATTTGCAATCGTTAGATCCTCAAAAAGACACTCGTGCAGCTGAACGTGAAATAGAGATCCGTCTTGGTGGAAACATGGAGCGTTATATTTGGACAATAAATGGTAAAAAATTTAATGAAGCCGACCCACTAGTGGTGAAGTATGGTGAACGTATTCGCTTAAAATTTGTCAATGACAGTATGATGGCTCACCCAATGCACTTACATGGCATGTTTATGCAGCTTGAGAATGGTCAGGATCCAAGCAATATGCCAAACAAACATACGGTAATTGTTCCACCTGGGAAAACGATAACCACTCTACTCACAGCTGATGAGTTAGGTGAGTGGGCTATTCATTGTCACCTGCTTTACCATATGAGTGCAGGAATGATGAATAAACTCATTGTAGCTCAAGTGGAAGATGGTAATTCTACAAAGACTGTTCCTCAGTCCCAAGTAAATGAGAAGGGAGTAAATCCACATGCACATCACTAATAATTTGTTTTCAAAAACAACTTTGATGATTGCGCTATTTGGATTATCAAATCTGACCTTTGCAAAGAACACTCAACCAGTAGAAGATAGCAATATGCCAGAAAGTATGAAGGTACTATTGCAGGAATCTGGTGGGTTAAGCTATTCCCCGCAAAATGTTTATCCAAAGTATTTTTCAAAAAGAAATATTAACAAGGGAAACAAAAGTATTCAAATTATGCGGAAGAATTTGGAACCAGCTGATTCCTCCCATAATAATCATCTTAAAGAACATGGTGGTCAAGTTTATCAAACTACAAAACTCGAAAATGAATGGATGGTTGATGAAGACGGTAAAGGTGGGTTAGGAACAAAGTTTGAAACTTTGATTGGTACAGATGAAAATCGTCTATTTATTGAAGCCAATTCGGAAAAGTCAGAAAGTAATGATCCAAAATATGCTGTATCAGCACTTTATAGCCGTAACGTAGCCCCATTTTGGGATGTACAAGCTGGTGTAAGATATAGCGAAGATAAAAATAATAGCAGCAGCGATCGAGTGGATGGGGTTATTGGTATATTAGGTCTAGCTCCTTATTTCTTTGAAACACAAGCATATCTTTATGGCGGTGAGAATAATTTTTGGGGAGCAAGTTTTGAATTAGAACGTGATTTGCTTTTAACTCAGAAACTTATTACTCAACCTTATATCGAAGCAGATGTAATATTTAGCGATGATTCTAACTATGCTGCAAAATCAGGTTTATCAGAACTAAAAACTGGTATCAAAACCCGATATGAGATTACTAAGCGAATTAAACCTTTCATTGATGTTGCTTACCAATATGAAAAAGGACAGAAAGCCACTTCTATGCAAGAGGCAACAGAGTCTGAAAAGGGATGGAAATATGGTGCAGGCATCGAATTAGTTTTTTAAAATAGTATGATTTGGATTCATGAATGGTAGCTTCGGCTACTATTCATGAATTATTACTATTTATTTTCGAATCTGTAAAACTAAAAAAGCTTAATTTTTGGTCTATTTTTATGCAGTGGTTAAAAACATGCTTATCGCTGTTTTTATCGTTTGCTATTCTTTTAGTAGGATCGGCTGCTACTACTTCGTCTGTACATCATCGGTGTTTAATGCCATCTGAATAGATGCATGTGGCATAGCCGTCTTCATCGATTTGAATCCTAAAGTGGCCCTAATGATCCGCTTTAGCTTGCCATGATTACATTCGATCACGTTATTTTTATACTTAACCTGCCTGTGCTCAAGATCTGGTGGACATTTTCTTTCCCATTTTAACCGTGACAAAGCACCTCCATATGTGTGCTTTATCTGTATCTATCACTTGTGGGGCCTTCCTTTGCCAGAAGATGCGGATACTGAGCATCCAAAAGTAAAAGAACTGCATGAGCTTCTTGCATGGTCTGAAGGTATGGTCTGGTGTTCACCTGAACGTCATGGTTCTATGAGTTCCATTTTTAAATCACAAATAGACTGGATTCCACTTGCAGGAGGAGCAATCCGTGCTACCCAAGGTAAAACCCTTGCCTTGATGCAAGTCAGTGGTGGATCACAGTCATTTAACAGCCTGAACCAGATGCGTATTTTGGGGCGGTGGATGCGGATGATCACCATTCCAAATCAGTCTTCAATTCCGAAAGCTTTCTTGGAATTTGAAGAAGATGGACGAATGAAGCCTTCAGCTTTCTATGACCGGATTGTGGATGTCATGGAAGAGTTATTTAAGTTCACTCTACTGACTCGTGGTCAAAGCAAATACCTGACTGATCGTTATTCTGAACGCAAGGAATCGGCTGAAGAGTTGTCCAAGCGTGTAAATCAGCGCAGTTTATAAATGCTGGATGGTATTAAATACTGCGCCTCATTGCCAGGTCAGTAACACTTTTATGCTGTACCGATGAAGTGCTGTTAAAGGTACAATGAATATTGTAAAAACCCAGTCTTCATGATTGGGTTTTTACATTAAAGAAGTCAGAGATAAATAAGGAAAAGGTGAAGGCTTTGAACCAGAAACGGCACTGTTGCAAATAGGCTGACATGATAAGCTAAATATCTTATTTATTTCGAGATACAGCAGATGAATCCCTTCCACGGTCGGCACTTTCAAGGTGAAATCATTCTTTGGGCTGTTCGTTGGTATTGTAAATATGGCATCAGCTATCGTGAACTTCAGGAAATGCTCGCTGAACGTGGAGTGAATGTTGATCACACCACAATTTATCGCTGGGTTCAGCGTTATGCTCCAGAAATGGAAAAACGTTTACGTTGGTATTGGCGTAATCCTACAGATCGACATTTATGGCATCTGGATGAAACTTACGTAAAAGTGAATGGCAAATGGGCATATCTATACCGTGCAGTTGACCAACGTGGCCATACTCTTGATTTCTATCTTTCTGCTAGACGAAATACCCATTCAGCTTATTGTTTTCTTGGTAAAATTTTGAATCATGTCAAAAAATGGCAGATTCCACGAGTCATAAACACTGATAAGGCTCATACCTATGGCCGTGCTTTGTCGCGACTAAAACAGGAAGGAAAGTGTCCTGAAGACCTGGACCATCGACAGATTAAATACAAGAATAACGTGATTGAATGTGATCATGGCAAGCTCAAACGGATCATCAAGGCTACGTTGGGATTCAAGTCTATGAAAACGGCTTATGCCACAATTAAAGGAATTGAGGTTATGCGTGCTCTACGCAAAGGACAAGCTTCATTATTTTATAACGGTAATATTCTAGGAGAAGTTTGGCTAGTAAATAGAGTTTTCGGTCTCTAAGCTTTTTTGAAGGGAAAATCATCGACTCAGATCCCTATTTGCAACAGTGCCGTTGTTAGTGGTTTGACCCACTAACAACTAACACGTTGGCTATTCATTGAGTAAATCCTAAACTCAACTAATTCTTTTATTTATCAGACAACCATTTTTCGACATTCGACGGCACATTCACGGCAAGCATCAGCACATTGCTGGCAGTGTTGATGCTCGTGTTGGCTACATTCATCTGCACAGTATTCACAAGCCTTGGCACAAAGCTCACAAATTTCTTTCATAAAAGGAGATTCATTTTGCTGCATACGAGCACAGAGCTGACAAATATCTGCACAATCTAGACAACGCTGAATACATTCTCGCATCATCTCCAGATTTTCTTCTTTTAGACAGGCATTTGCACAACTGGCACAGGTAAGGTAACAGCTCATACATGCCTTTGCGCAATCTGAAAATTGGATATCGTTCATCATACTTACCTAAAGTCACTTGATTTAGGAATAAGCTAATCAAAAAAAAAGATATACACTAGGACGATTAGGTAAGGGAAAGTAAAATAGTCATAGATTTTGTTAAATGGTTTTAGATGCTGGCTTTGAGTGATTTAGCTGCTCATGTATTCAGGCACTGTTGCAAATAGGCTGACATGATAAGCTAAATATCTTATTTATTTCGAGATACAGCAGATGAATCCCTTCCATGGTCGGCACTTTCAAGGTGAAATCATTCTTTGGGCTGTTCGTTGGTATTGTAAATATGGCATCAGCTATCGTGAACTTCAAGAAATGCTCGCTGAACGGGGTGTGAATGTTGACCACACCACAATTTATCGTTGGGTTCAGCGTTATGCTCCAGAAATGGAAAAACGCTTACGCTGGTATTGGCGTAATCCTACAGATTTACATTCATGGCATATGGATGAGACTTATATCAAAGTGAAGGGGCGATGGACTTACCTGTATCGTGCAGTTGATCAACGTGGTCATACGATTGACTTTTACCTTTCCGCTAGACGGAACAGTAAATCAGCCTATTGTTTTTTAGGAAAAATCTTCAATACGGTGAAAAAATGGAAAATTCCACGGGTCATCAATACAGATAAAGCAGCGACCTATGGCCATGCTTTATCACGGTTAAAGCGAGAAGGAAAATGTCCAGTAGATATTGAGCACAGGCAGATTAAGTATAAAAATAATGTCATTGAATGTGATCATGGTAAGTTAAAGCGGATCATCAGGGCCACATTAGGATTCAGATCTATGAAGACGGCTTATGCCACAATCAAAGGTATTGAAGTCATGCGTGCACTACGTAAAGGACAAGCATCGTCATTTTATTATGGTCAGCCTCAAGGTGAAGTGTGTCTAATCAACAGGGTTTTCGGTCTCTAAGCACTTTTAAAAAGGAACTTCATCGACTCAAATCTCTATTTGCAACAGTGCCCCCTTAGCAATGGCAGCTATAGTTCAGTTCATTGGGAATAGAAATGAACAAGCAGAAAAAGTGGCTGAAAGCCTAAACTTATTTCCTGTACCTGCCACAGCCCTAGTTTTGTTTATCGTCCTAGCATCAGTTATGCCTCAAATTGGGCTTGCAAAAAGTGCAGCTCTTCAAGCTTTACCAATTTATATTTCTTTTGCCATTATTGCTCCATTCGTGGGTTGGATAATTGCTCGTATTTTTCGATTAGAATCTGGCTCTGCTAGTGCTGTGTCCTTTTCAGCATCATATAGAAATTCATTTGTTATTCTTCCATTAGCTTTTGCAATTCCGGGAAGTATGCCCATAATTCCTGCTGTAATCTTGACTCAGACTATCGTTGAACTATGCTTTTTACCAATCTATATTCGTCTGATACCTCGACTATTCAAAACCTAGAGATTTAAACATTTAAGTAGTTGTTATAGTTAGATAAAAGTATTCAGAAGCCCACGCTTACATCGAGTAATTTAATAAAGGGGGGGGGGAGCTAGCTCCCCCCCTCTTTTATTCATTTGCTAATTAAAACTTACTCGCAACTTGATATGTGATGAATGAAAAGATGTAGGCTAATGCAAACAAATAAGTTGCCATAACGACAGGCTGTTTCCAGCTACCTGTTTCTCGTCTAATTGTTGCTAACGTGGCAAGACAATGTGGAGCAAAAATAAACCATACCAATAATGATAAACCTGTGGCTAACCCCCATCCATCCGGGCCTGAAATTTGACTTAACAGACTTTGAGTTACAGTATCTTCATCACCTGACATCGCATAAATCACCCCAAGAGCTGCAATTACAACTTCCCTTGCTGCCATAGCAGGAATGAGTGCAATACATATTTCCCATGTAAAACCAATAGGCGCAAATATAGGGTGAATTAAATGTCCTAACTGACCAGCTAAACTATAGTTAATGGCTGGCATGGTTGCATTATCTGGTGCTTGAGGGAACGTGACTAGCACCCATAACAAGATAGACAGTGCAACGATAATGCCACCAACTCGTTTTAAGAAAATAGTTGCCCTATCATATAAGCCTAATGCAATATTTCTAATATCTGGAATTCGGTATGTGGGAAGCTCAAAAATAAAAATACTTTCAGTTTTATCTTTTCGAACCAACTTCAGAAAGAGTGAAACTAATAACGCTGAGACTATTCCCGACATATAAAGACCAAAAAGGACTAATCCTTGCAGACTTAACCAGCCGTAGATTAATTGGTTCGGAATAAATGCCACGATCAATAAAGCATATACGGGCAATCTTGCTGAACAGGTCATCAATGGTGCAATCATAATTGTTGCTAATCGGTCCCGTTCAGAGCTGATACTTCTGGTTGCCATAATTCCGGGAATCGCACAAGCAAAACTGGATAGCAGAGGAATAAATGAACGGCCGCTAAGCCCGGCTTTAGACATTAATTTATCTAAAAGAAATGCTGCTCGGGGTAAATAGCCTGACTCTTCAAGCATTAAAATGAAGAAGAATAAAATCAAAATCTGAGGCATATATGCAAGCACGCTACCTGTGCCAGCAATTACCCCATCGACTACCAAGCTTTTTAATAGAGGATGTTGGATTAGTGGTCCAATAAAATCACTGAGCCATACGATAAAATTTTCAATGAATTCTATAAAAGGTGTTGCCCATATAAATACCGCTTGGAACATCACAAACATGGTTAAAGTTAAGATTACTAAACCTAATACAGGATGTAGAAAAATTTTATCTAGAAATGCGGTTCTTTTATCACCATTGTCATTATTTAAAATAACTTGTTTGGTGATTTGTTTGACCTGTTCAAAATGACTTAATTCAGAATGATAAGGAGTAATAAAAAGATTTTTTTGATCTAATTGATTAATTAAATCTTGAATTCCTTTTGTTTTAACTGCGACAGCTTCAACTACAGGGATACCTAACAGTTGAGACAGTTTATCCTTATCAATGGAAATACCACGCTTTTTGACCTCATCCATCATATTTAATACAAGAATCATAGGGCGATTTAAAGCACGAACTTCGAGAACCAAGCTCAAATGTAAGCTTAAATTTGTGGCATCTACGACGCATATAAAAATGTCGGGTAGAATTTCACCTTTTAGCTCGCCCAAACAAACTGCCCTGGTGACTTCTTCATCTAAACTACTAGGTTTTAAACTGTAAGTTCCGGGTAAGTCCAATACTCGTATTGCATCACCAGAAGGTAAGTTAAAAGGGCACTGTTGCAAATAGAGATTTGAGTCGATGATGTTCCCTTTAAAAAGTACTTAGAGACCGAAAACCCTGTTGATTAGACACACTTCACCCTGAGGCTGACCATAATAAAATGACGATGCTTGTC